>JACQAI010000361.1 GCA_016195115.1 Pseudomonadota bacterium | reverse complement strand
GTCCACGGCACCGACAACGCGCGTTGCCTGATCACCTTGGCGCTGATCACCGGCCAGATCGGCCGCCCGGGCACCGGGCTGCATCCGCTGCGCGGCCAGAACAACGTCCAGGGCGCGTCGGACGCCGGCCTGATCCCGATGGTGTTCCCCGACTACCAGTCGGTCGAGAAGCCGCAGATCCAGAACCTGTTCGAGGAATTCTGGGGCACCAAGCTCGATCCCAAGCGCGGCCTGACCGTGGTCGAGATCATGAACGCGGTTCACGCCGGCCAGATCCACGGCATGTATGTCGAGGGCGAGAACCCGGCGATGTCGGATCCCGACCTCAACCATGCGCGCGAGGCGCTGGCGCACCTCGATCACCTGGTGGTCCAGGACCTGTTCCTGACCGAGACCGCGTTCCACGCCGACGTCGTGCTGCCGGCCTCGGCGTTCGCCGAGAAGGCCGGCACCTTCACGAACACCGACCGGCGCGTCCAGATGGCGCGGCCGGTCCTCAAGCCGCCGGGCGACGCGCGCCAGGACTGGTGGATCATCCAGGAGATCGCGCGGCGCATTGGGCTCGCCTGGGACCACGAGGGTCCGCACACCGTGTTCGCCGAGATGGCGCAGGTCATGCCGTCGTGGAAGAACATCACCTGGGAGCGGCTCGAGCGCGAGGGTGCCGTGACTTACCCGGTCGACGGGCCCGACCAGCCGGGCAACGAGATCATCTTCTACGCCGGCTTCCCGACCGAGGGCGGTCGCGGCAAGATCATGCCCGCCCAGGTGACGCCGCCCGACGAACTGCCCGACGACGCCTATCCGATGGTGCTGTCGACCGGCCGCGTGCTCGAGCACTGGCACACCGGCGCGATGACGCGACGCGCCGAAATCTTGGACGCCATTGAGCCCGAGGCGGTCGCCTTCATGTCGCCGCAGGAGCTCGGCCGGCGCAAGCTGCGGGCCGGCGCCATGATCCGCATCGAGACGCGGCGCGGCGCCGTCGAGCTCAAGGTGCGCGCCGACCGCGACGTCCCCCAGGGCATGGTCTTCATGCCGTTCTGCTACGTCGAGGCCGCCGCCAACCTGTTGACCAACCCGGCGCTCGATCCGTTCGGCAAGATCCCCGAATTCAAGTTCTGCGCCGCGAAGGTATCGGCGGCGGACAAGATCGCCGCGGAGTAGGGGCGCGCCCATGCGCATCGTCGGCTTCGATCACGTCCAGCTCGCCATGCCGGCCGGCCGCGAGGCCGAGGCGCGGGCCTTCTATGATGCGATCCTCGGGATTCCGGAACGCGTGAAGCCGCCCGAGCTGGCCAAGCGCGGCGGCTGCTGGTTCGAGCGCGGTTCGCTGCGGCTGCATCTCGGCGTCGAGGCCGACTTCCGGCCGGCGCGCAAGGCGCATCCGGCCTTGATCGTCGAGGATCTGCCGAGCTTGCGTGCGGCGCTCGAGAAGAGCGGCCACCGCATCTCGACCGACGCGGAGCTCGCCGACTTCGACCGCATCTTCGTCGACGATCCGTTCGGCAACCGCATCGAGCTGATGGAGCCGAAGCAACGCTGAGCCCGGCTCGAGCGTTGAGACGCGCATGAACCCGACCGCTTGGCACATCGGCCAGCTCAACGTCGCCACCGCCGTGGCGCCGCTCGGCAGTCCGGCGCTGGCTGACTTCATGGCCGCGCTCGATGACGTCAACGCGCTTGCCGAGGCGTCGCCGGGGTTCGTGTGGCGGCTCAAGAGCGACGGCGGCAATGCCACCGACATCCGAGTCGGCGACGATCCGAAGTTCATCGTCAACATGTCGGTGTGGCGCTCGAGGCGCTGTTCGAGTTCGTCTACCGCTCGGCCCACACCAAGGTGATGGTGCGCCGCCGCGAGTGGTTCGAGAAACCCGAGCAGGCCTTCCAGGTGCTGTGGTGGGTCACCGCCGGCCACCAGCCGACGCTCGACGAAGCCATGGCGAGGCTCGAGCACCTGCGCACCCACGGCCCGAGCGCGCACGCCTTCACCTTCAAGGAGCGCTACCCCGCGCCCGACACGAGCGGCGGCCCCGTCGACATGAAGCCCGAGCCGTACTGCGTCGGCTGGGCTTAGGCCCTCACCCATCCCACGCGGCTTCGCCGCGCTTTGTTATTCCAGCTTGCCGATGCGCTTGACCACCTCGGCGAGGCGGCGCGTCTCGTCGGCGACGAAGGCCGAGAACTTGGCGCCCTCGAGATAGCGCACCGGCGTGCCCATGGTCGTCATGGCGCGCTTGAAGCCGTCGTCGTCGACCGACTTGCGCACCGCGGCGCGGATCGTCTCGATGATCGCCGGTGGCGTGTCGACCGGCGCGAACATGCCGGCCCAGAACACGTACTCGGCGTTGTAGCCCAGCTCGCGCAAGGTCGGTACGTCGGGGAACGAGTGCGCGCGTTCGGTGCCGGTCGAGGCCAGCGCGCGCACCTTGCCGGCCTGCGCGTGGGGCAATCCGACCGAGGGCGATTGGCTGGTGAAGTCGACCTCGCCGACCAGGATCGCGTTCATCGACGGGCCGCCGCCCTGATAGGGCGCGTGCAGGAACTTGACCTGGGCGGCGTAGGCGAAGATCTCGACACCCAAGTGGATGACGCCGTTGAGGCCGCTCGAGCTGTAGCTGATCTGGCCGGGCCGCCGCTTGGCGTCGGCGATCAGCTCGGGGAAGGTTTTCCACGGCGCCTCGGGGCGCACCAGCACGACGTTGGGCTCGGCGGCGATCAGCGCGATCGGCACGAACTGCGTCATTTCATACGGTACTGGGCGCTTGGCCATGCGCTCGGCCTCGGGGATCACCGCGATGCTCGAGAGCGCCATCAGGAGCGTGTAGCCGTCGGGCTTGGCGCGCGCGACCATGGCGTTGCCGACCGCGCCGCCGGCGCCGCCGCGATTCTCGACCACCACGGTCTGGCCGAGCTCGCGGCCGAGCGGGATGGCGAGCGGCCGCGCCGTGATGTCAGCGAAGCCCCCGGGCGGGAACGCCACCATCATGGTGATCGCGCGCGTCGGATAGTTTTGGGCGTGGGCGCCGCCGCCGAGCAGCAGCAGCGCGCCCAGCACGGCGACGGTCGCGACCGGCGATCCGCATCTCACGTCGGTTCCTCCCCCGTTCTGCGTCGGTTGGAGCGAGTGTAGGCGACGGCGGGCGCGCCGGCCATGGTCACCAGCGTCGCAATCCGCAGGTCAGCCGCGGCCGCGTCAGGGCGAGCCAGACCCCGCCGCCGATCAGGCAGGCGCCGCTCAGCCGCGAGGCCAGGCGGACGCGGCGGCGCGACAGCCAGCGTCCCGCGCGCCCGGTGAGCAGCGCGTAGCTGCCGTCGCTGAGCGTGGCGATGACCATCGCGGTGGCGCCGAGCAGCAGTACCTGGCGGTCGGCGTCGCCCGCCGGATCGATGAACTGCGGGATGAAGGCGCCGAAGAACAGCAGCACCTTGGGATTGCTCAGCATGACGAGCAGGCCCTGGAGGAAGAAGCCGCCGCGCGGTCGCTGGGTCGCGCGCGCGCCCTCGAACGCGCCGGTCGCGCGCAAGAGCTTGATGCCGAGCCAGATCAGGTAGGCGGCGCCGATCAGGCGCAACCAGTCGAACCACCAGCCGAGCGCGGCGACGATCGAGGCGAGCCCAACCACCAGGGTGCCGAGCATCACGGCGAGGCCGAGCTGCGAGCCGGCGACGTTGAGCAGTGCGGCGCGCGTGCCGTGGCTGAGGCCGTTGGCCACCACCAGCGCGACCATTGGTCCGGGGATCACGGCCACCAGGATGCACGCCGCGACGTAGGCAAGATAGAGCTCGAGCGACATGGCCGACATCCTGGCGCGACCGCCCCCGCGAGTCACGGGCATCGCCACAAAAAATGATGCCCCACACCGGACAGGCGTGGGGCGAGGTTAGGGAGGACCCGGTGCGACGCAAAGACCGGGCCGCATGCGGCGCGGCTGGATCGGCGCGTATGATCGCGCCATCATGGCGCCAACGACCGACTGGGAGGATGCAGCATGGACTTGGCCCCGATCCCGCTCGATGCGATCGACCATGTGGGCAGCGGCCTGCAGCGCCCGGAATGCGTGATCGCGACCAAGTCCGGCAACCTCTACGTCTCGGACAAGCGCGGCGGCGTCACGCGCATTCGGCCGGACGGCAGCACCGAGCTGTTCGTGCCCAAGCCGGCGCTGCCGGTCGCCTTGCATCCCAACGGCATCGCGCTCGAGCGCGCGGGCAGTTTTCTGATCGCCCATCTCGCCGACGATTTCGGCGGCGTCTGGCGGTTGTTTCGCGACGGCCGGGCCGAACCGGTGCTGACCGAGATCGACGGCAAGACCTTGCCGGCGGTCAATTTCGTGCTGGTCGACAAGCAGGACCGCATCTGGGTCACCATCAGCACGCGCCGCCAGCCGCGCGGCGTGTCTTATCGTGCTGACATTTCCGATGGCTTCGTGATCCTGATCGACAAGAAGGGCGCGCGCATCGTCGCCGACGGCATCGGGTTCACCAACGAAGTCCGGCTCGACGCCGCCGAGCGCGAGCTCACCGTGGTCGAGACGTTCTCGCGGCGCCTCTGCCGCTTCGACATCGCCGCCGACGGCAGCCTGTCGGGCCGCCGTGTGATCGCCCAGTTCGGCGCTGGCACGTTTCCGGACGGCATCGCGCTCGACGTCGAGGGCGCCGTGTGGGTGACCAGCGTGGTCAGCAACCGAGTGCTGCGCGTGACCCGCGACGGCAAGATCCAGCAGCTGCTCGAGGACGCCGATCCCGCGCATCTCGCCTGGGTCGAGAAGGCTTACCTGGCCGGCGAGATGAGCCGGCCGCATCTCGACACGATCACGTCGCGCGTGCTGCGCAGCATCGCGAGCATCGCGTTCGGCGGTCCCGACCTGAAGACCGCCTATCTCGGCTGCCTGCTCGGCGAGCGCCTGCCGTTCATCCGCGTGCCGGTCGCCGGTCTGCCGATGGCGCACTGGGAGTGGTGATCTAGGTCGCGGCGCTCCGGGCGGGCTGCGGTGATCCGAGGTGTCGACGTGCCGCGGCGCGCAGCGCGCCGGCGGCGCTGAGCGCCAGGGTGATGGCCAGCACCACCGCGGCGGGCCGCAGCCCGACATCCAGCCCCAAATTGGCGGCGAGCACGCGGGTCGGGTCGACACCGAGCTTGATCCAGAAGTAGCTCGCCTCGCCGAGCGCGGTCAGTGCGGCGGCAGCCGGCGCCAACAATGCGATCGTCCATAGCGGCACGCGGCGGTCGGAGCCGCGCCGCCAGGCGAGCCCGCGATAGAGCATCAGCCAGCCGAACAGGCCGGCCATCACCCACGGCTCGTCGAGCGCCGCCTTGGTCTGGATGAAGAAATGCACGACCGCGAGCAGGGCGGCGAGATAGACCAACCGGTGCAGGCGGCGCCAGGGTCGCGCGCCGAGCCGTCGCGCCATGCCGTCGGTCGAGGTCGCCGCCAGCGCCGCGAGAATCACGAGGGCGACGAAGCCGATGGTCAGATAGAAGCGCAGCGCGATTTCGCCGACGATCTTGCCGAGGTCGAGCGCCTGGTCGGCGGCGTAAAGACCCAGATGTACGGCCACGTAGGCGAAGGCCGCGACGCCGACCATCCGGCGCAGCATCAGGAGCTGGGGCCAGTCGAGGATCCGGCGCGCCGGCGTGACCGCCAGCGCCAAAAAGATCAGCTTGAGGGTCCAGTTGCCGATGTCATGGATCGCGCGGTTGAGCGGCTCGGCGCCGAGCGCGTGCGTCTGATAACGCCAGACGACGAGCGCGGCCGGTACGGCCAGCGCGATCAGCACGCACAGTTTCAGCGGCGAGACCCGCCCGCCGTCGTCATGCCAGGGCCACATTTCGGAAAAACCGCCTTGACGCGTTGTCGACAGCCCTGTTCGCGGCGGTGCCCCGCGTGGTTACGCCAGGACGGGCGTCACATCGGCGGCGTCAGGCCGTTCTTACCGACGTTGACGCGGGCCGCCGTCAGGGTGCCGTCGGCCTGCTTCTGGGTGCCGACGAACACCTTGGCGCCCGGCGTGAGCATGGCCTTGTCGCCGGGCTCGAAGGTGACGATCGGCACCCCGGCCGGCACGACGACCTTGTTGCTCTCGCCCTTGTAGGCGAGCGACATCTCGCGGCCCTTCGGATTGTCCGCCAGGGTCGCGACCGTGGCGTTGGTCATCATGCTCTCGGGCTGCAGATCCCACGGGTAGTGGCCTTCGCCGGTGCCGCGCATGGCCTCCGGGAACACCAGCACCTCGAGCGCCACCAGGCTGCCGTCGGCCTGTTTCATCGAGGCCGTGCCGATGAAGCTGCCCGGCTTGACCGCCGCGAGATCGGTCGCCACCACCGCGGCGACGGCGTAGTTGTCGGCCAGCTTGATGGTGACGACGGGACCCTCGCGGGACTTGATCTTCAGGGTCGTCCCGTCGAGCGCCTCGACGGCGCCGCGCACCCGCACCGGCGTCTGCGCTGCCGCCGTGCCGGCGAACACGCAGACCAGCGCACCGAGGAGAAGAAGTCGGAACGGGGCCATGGCGAGATCCTTTCATCGTGGGTCGAGTGACGCCTAACGATCGCCGATGCGGCTTTATTCCGAGCCTTCCAGCGGCCGGGAGGCGCGGCCGCTAGCGGATCAACCCGGCGCCGCGCGCCCACTTGTACTTGGCGCCGAGCACCGCGACCGGGATCTCGGTCGAGTAGGGGTAGGCCGGGATGCCGTGGTCGTAGAGGTATTCCGAGGCCTCCTCGACCTGCACGTCGCCGGCCAGCGAGGCGACGATCGGCTTGAGGATGTTCTTGCCCCGCATCTCCTCGACGACCTCAACCACCAGCTTGGCGAACACCATCGGCGGCGTGATGATGGTGTGCCAGTAGCCGAGGATCAGCGAATGGATGCGCGGATCCTCGAGCCCGAGCCGGATGGTGTTCTGATAGGTCTTGGGCGGCTCGCCGCCCGTGATGTCGACCGGATTGCCCGCCGCGCCGAACGGTGGGATGAACTTCCGGAACGCCTGGTCGAGGTCGGCCGGCATCGCCATCAGCTTGAGGTCGTTGGCGACGCAGGCGTCCGACAGCAGCACGCCCGAGCCGCCGGCGCCGGTGATGATAACGACGTTCTCACCCTTGGGCGTCGGCAGCTTGGGGATGCCGCGCGCGAAGTCGAGCATGTCGCGCAGGCTGTTGGCGCGGATCACGCCGCACTGCTTGAAGACGTCGTCGTAGATCTTGTCGTTGCCGGCCAGCGCGCCGGTGTGCGAGCTCGCCGCCTTGGCGCCTGCCGCGGTGCGACCGGCCTTGAGCACGACCACGGGCTTCTTCTTGGTCACGCGCTTGGCGACCTCGGCGAACGAGCGGCCGTCCTTCAGGTCTTCGCAATGCTGCGCGATGATGTGGGTGTTGTCGTCCTGCTCGAAGAAGGTCAGGAGATCGTCCTCGTCGAGGTCCGACTTGTTGCCGAGGCCGACGATCGCCGACACGCCCATCTTGGCCGAGCGGCTGAAACCGATGATCGCCATGCCGATGCCGCCCGACTGCGACGACAGCGCCGCGTGGCCCTTGTAGTCGTAGGCGGTGCAGAAGGTCGCGCAGAGGTTCTTCCAGGTGTAGTAGAAGCCGTAGATGTTCGGCCCCATCAGCCGGACGTTGTACTTGCGGCCGATCTCCTGGATCTCCGTCTGGCCCTCGACGTTGCCGGTCTCGGCGAAGCCCGACGGGATCAGGATCGCGCCGGGGATCTTCTTCTCGCCGCACTCGACGAGGGCCTGGGCGACGAACTTGGCTGGGATCGCGAACACCGCGATATCGATCACGCCGGGCACGTCCTTGACCGACTTGAACGCCTTGCGGCCCATGATCTCGTCGGCTTTCGGGTGGATCGGATAGATCTGGCCCTGATAGCCGCCGTTGATCAGGTTCTTCATCACCGAGTTGCCGATCTTGCCGTCCTCGGCCGAGGCGCCGATCACCGCCACCGCGTCGGGCTGCATGATCCGGCGCATCGAGGTCAGGATCTCCTGCTGGCTCGGTCGATAGCGCGGCGCCGGCGGCGCGAAGTCGAGCACGATGCGGACGTCGGCGGCGATGGCGCTCTTCGGGGTCGCGAACACCGGGTTGAGGTCGAGCTCGGCGACCTCCGGGAAGTCGGTGACCAGCTCCGAGACCTTGACGATCAGGTCGGCCAGCGCGTCGCGGCTGACCGCGGCGCTGCCACGCACGCCCTTGAGCATCTCGGCGGCCTGGATGCCGTCGAGCATCGACAGCGCGTCGTCCTTGGTCGCCGGCGCCAGCCGGAAGGTGATGTCCTTGAGGACCTCGACCAAAACGCCGCCCATGCCGAACGCGACCAGCTTGCCGAAGCTGCCGTCGGTCACGGCGCCGATGATGACCTCCTGGCCGCCGGCGAGCATCTGCTGCACCTGGACGCCTTCGATCTGGGCGCTCGCCTTGTACTTCTTGGCGTTGGCCAGGATCGTTTCATAACCCTTGGAGACTTCGTCGGTGCTCTTCAGGCCGACCAGCACGCCGCCGGCCTCGGTCTTGTGCAGAATGTCGGGCGAGACGATCTTGAGCACCACCGGGAAGCCCATGGCGCCCGCCAGCTTGGCGGCGTCGGCCGCCGAGTTCGCCACGCCTTCCTGCGGCACCGCGATGCCGTAGGCGTCGCACAGCGCCTTGCCCTCGGGCGCGGTCAGCGCCGTGCGGCCGTCGGCCTTGGCCTTGTCGAGAACCTTCCGGACCGCACCCTTGTCCGCCGCCATCGTTTTTCTCCTCAGAAATCGGTCAAAAATTTGGGCGCAAGAAGCCAGAAACCAGAAGCCAGATGGGTTCTGGCTTCTGGCTTCTGCGTTCTGGCTCCTGCTACTCGGCTGCCTTGCGCGCGGGCGGGGTCAGGGCGCCGGAGCCCTTGAGCTCGGCGACCTTGCTCTCGTCGAACTTGAGCACGTCGCGCAGCACCTCGTCGGTGTGCTCACCCAGCAGCGGCGAGCGCGTCACGTCGGTCGGGCTGTCGGACAGCTTGATGGGATTGCCGACCGACAGGTACTTGCCGCGTTTCGGATGGTCGACCTCGACGATGGTGCCGGTGTCGCGCAGCGACTGCTCCTCGGCGATCTCCTTCATCGACAGGATCGGGCCGCACGGGATGTCGTATTTGTTGAGGATGTCCATGGCCTCGAACTTGGTCTTGGTCATGGTCCACGCCTCGACCGTGGCGAAGATGTCCTTGAGCCGCGGCAGGCGCGCGTCGGGCTTGGCGTAGTTCGGGTCGGTGATCCACTCCGGCTTGCCGATGACCTCGCAGATCTTGTCCCACACCGGCGCCTGGGTGATGAAGTAGATGTAGGCATTGGGATCGGTCTCCCAGCCCTTGCACTTCAGGATCCAGCCCGGCTGGCCCCCGCCCGAGGAATTGCCGGCGCGCGGCACGGCGTCGCCGAACGTGCCGTGCGGATATTGTGGGTACTCGTTCATCACGCCGGTGCGGGCGAGGCGCTGCTGGTCGCGCAGCTTGACTCGGCAGAGGTTGAGCACGCCGTCCTGCATCGCGGCCAAAACCTTCTGGCCGCGTCCCGTGGTGTTGCGCTGGTAGAGCGCCGCGACGATGCCGAGCGCCAGGTGCAGGCCGGTGCCGCTGTCGCCGATCTGCGCGCCGGTGACCAGCGGCGGGCCGTCGTCGAACCCGGTCGTCGAGGCGGCGCCGCCGGCGCACTGCGCGACGTTCTCGTAGACCTTGCAGTCTTCGTAAGGGCCCGGACCAAAGCCCTTGACCGAGGCCATGATCATGCGCGGGTTGAGCTCCTGGACGCGCTCCCAGGTGTAGCCCATGCGGTCGAGCGCGCCGGGCGCGAAGTTCTCGACCATGACGTCGCACGCCTTGATCAGGCCGTCGATCACTTCCTTGCCCTTGGGGTGCTTGCTGTCGACCGTGATCGAGCGCTTGTTGTGGTTCAGCATGGTGAAGTAGAGGCTGTCGACATCGGGAATGTCGCGCAGCTGGCCGCGCGTGATGTCGCCGACCCCAGGCCGCTCGATCTTGATCACGTCGGCGCCGAGCCAGGCGAGCAGCTGCGTGCAGGTCGGGCCCGACTGCACGTGGGTGAAATCGAGGATGCGGACGCCGTCGAGTGCCTTGCCCATGATGATCTCCGAAATCCTATGGTCGGTTGCGAGGCGACGGCGCACCAGCTGCGCCGCACGCCGGATGGGGCCTATTTCTTGCGCAGCACGCTCTGCGGGTTGAGGTTGCCGATGCGGCCGCTCTCGCTGCCGGCGGCCGGGTCGATCACCGCGTTGATCAGGGTCGGCTGTCCTGAGTCGATGGCCGCGTCGACCGCCCGCTTCAGCTCGTCGGGCGTCGTCGCCTGAACGCCGACGCCGCCGAACGCCTCCATCATCTTGTCGTAGCGCGAACCCTTGACGAAAGTGGTCGTCGCCGGATCGGAGCCGACGCTGTTGGTGTCGGTGCCGCGATAGATGCCGTTGTTGTTGAAGATGACGACGCAGACCGGGAGGTTGTACCGGCAGATTGTTTCCACCTCCATGCCGGAGAAGCCGAAAGCGCTGTCGCCTTCGACCGCGAGAACCGGCTTGCCGGTCTCTATGGCGGCGGCAATCGCGAAGCCCATGCCGATGCCCATGACGCCCCAGGTGCCGACATCGAGGCGCTTGCGCGGCTGGTACATGTCGATGGCGCCGCGGGCGAGATCGAGCGTGTTGGCGCCTTCGTTGACCAGGATGGCGTCCGGTCGCTCCTTGATGACCGTGCGCAGCGCGCCGAGTGCGCCGTGGTAGTCCATCGGCGAGTTGTTGTTCATCAGCCGCGGCGCCATCTTTGCGATGTTTTCGTCCTTCTTCGCCTTGACGGCGCCCGTCCAATCGGCCGGCGCCGCCGTCCAATTGCCCGCCATGCCGTCGAGCAGCGCGGCGACGCACGAGCCGATGTCGCCGACCAGCGGTGCTGCGATCTCGACGTTGCTGTCCATTTCCTTGGGGTCGATGTCGACCTGGATGAACTTCTTCGCGCCACCCCAGGTCTTGCCTTTGCCATGCGACAGCAGCCAGTTGAGGCGGGCGCCGATCAGCATCACGACGTCGGACTGCTGCAGCACCGTCGAGCGGGCCGCGCCCGCGCACTGCGGATGGGTATCGGGCAGCAGACCCTTGGCCATGCTCATCGGCAGGAACGGAATGCCGCTCTTCTCGACCAGCGCTCGGATCGCGTCATCGGCCTGGGCGTAAGCCGCGCCCTTGCCGAGAATGATCAGCGGACGCTTCGCGTTCTTCAGGACATCGAGGGCGCGCTTAACCGCGCTCGGCGCTGGAATTTGGGCTGGTGCCGGGTCGATGACCGCGACGAGCGATTTCTCGCCGGCCTCTCTATTCATCACCTGCGCGAACAGCTTGGCGGGCAGATCGAGATAGACGCCGCCCGGACGACCGGACACGGCGGCACGGATCGCGCGCGCGATGCCGATGCCGATGTCGGCGGCATGCAGCACGCGGAAAGCCGCCTTGCAGAGCGGCTTGGCGATCGCCAGCTGATCCATTTCCTCGTAGTCGCCTTGCTGGAGATCGACGATCTCACGCTCGGACGAGCCGCTGATCAGGATCATGGGAAAGCAGTTGGTCGTGGCATTGGCCAGCGCGGTCAGACCGTTGAGGAAGCCGGGTGCCGACACGGTGAGGCAGATGCCGGGCTTCTTCGTCAGGTAGCCGGCGATGGCGGCGGCGTTGCCGGCGTTCTGCTCATGCCGGAACGAGATGACGCGGATCCCGGCGGCCTGCGCGAAGCGGCCGAAATCGGTGATCGGGATGCCCGGCACGCCATAGATCGTCTTGATGCCGTTGAGCTTCAACGCGTCGATGACGAGGTGAAAGCCATCCGTCAGATCCTGCGCGTCCTGCGCCTCATTCGGCTTGGCGACGGCGGGGGTGTCCATGCGTGCTCCTCCGGGTGATGCGGGTCTAGGCCACGCCGCGGGCGGCGGGCTGCGCCGACTTATTGGGTGGATCGTCGAGAAAATCGCCATGCTTCTCGACATGGCGTGCGAGGCCGAGCGTGTGTTCGCGCACCAGCCGTTCGGCCGCGTCGGCGTCGCGCGCCTCGAGCGCCTCGACGATGTTGAGGTGATCGACCACTGAACGGGTCGCGCGATTGTCTTGGCTCATGGTCACGGCGCGGATCGCGCGCATGTGGATGAACAGGTTGTCGGTCAGGCCGGTCATCAGCTCGCAGCCGCCCATCGCGATGATGGCGCGGTGGAACGTCATGTTGGTCTGCGAGTACTCGGTGATGTGCGTCGCCGGGTCGTCCTTGAACTCGGCCAGCGCGCGCAGCGATTGCAGTTCCGCCGCGCTTGCGCGCGCGGTCGCCAGCCGTGCCGCCAGGCTCTCGATCGCCGCCCACACGGTGATCATCTCGATCACCTCGCGCTTGGTCTTGCGTACGACATAGATGCCACGCCGCGGCACCGAGCGCACGAAGCCCTCCTGTTCGAGCACCGTCATGGCCTCGCGGATCGGTGTGCGGCTGACCCCGAGATCCTGCGACAGCTGGCGCTCGTCGAGCCGGATCTCGCCGGTGTGGCCGTAGATGTCCATTTCCATGATGGCGCGCTTGATGGCGTCGCAGGCGAGCCGGCGCAGGCCGACATTGACGTCGAGCGGCTCGACCTTGAGGCGGGGGAAAGGCGTCACGTCCTGCACCCAGATCTCCCATTCGCCCGTGCCTGCCGCCTCGATGCGGGCCGCTGGGTCCAAAGTATATGGTATACCACGGTTCTCGGCAATCCCCGCGCACTGGCCGAATCCGAGCAGGCGGCGGGGCGACGGCGCGCGCGCCGCGGCCGGGTGCCGGTACGCCGGAATGTCGCAAGCGAGGCGAACTCCGATCGTGCGATACTATCCGGGTGGCCCGAGAGGCCGCGCGACAAACCGCCAGACCGGATTTACCGATCGGCCACGAACAGGAGAGGGAACATGGGAACCACGTCGCTGACGCGGCGCAGAGTCCTCACGACTGCTGCCACCGCCGCACTCGCTGCGCCCTTCGTGCACGGCGCCTACGCCGCCGGAAGACTGAGCGTCGGCTTCTGGGACCACTGGGTGCCGGGCGCCAACGACACCCTGACCAAGCTGTGCAAGGAATGGGCGGCCAAGGAGAAGGTCGAGATCTCGATCGACTACATCACCTCGCAAGGCGACAAGCTCAACATGACCCAGGCCGCGGAAGCCCAAGCGCGGTCCGGGCACGACATGCTGACCTTCCTCGCCTGGGCGGCCGCCGCGCAGGCCGACAACCTCGAGCCGGTCGACGACATCATGGGGCCGCTGACCGCGCAGAACGGCAAAATCAGCCGCGGCATCGAGTACGTCGCCAAGCAGGAGGGCCACTGGATCTCGGTGCCCGCGTGCGTCGGCAGCCCGACCTTGCCGTCGTGCGGCCGCATCGATCTGTTCAAGAAGGACATCGGCCTCGACATCACCAAGATGTACCCGGCCGACGCGCCGCCCGACAAAGCGCTCGCGGACAATTGGACCTGGGATTTCTTCCTGTCCGCCGCCGAGAAATTCGCCAAGGCCGGCTATCCGATGGGCGTCGGGCTCGGCACCACCAACGACTCGGTTGCCTGGGTCGACCCAGTGTTCCGCAGCCACGGCGCCGCGCTGGTCGACGAGAAGGGCAACATCACGGTCAAGTCGGATGCGACGCGGCAGGTGCTGGAGTGGTTCAAGAAGCTGGTGCCGCTGCTGGAGAGGGACGCCTTCGCCTGGGATGATTCGTCGAACAACAAGTACCTGATCTCCGGCAAGGGGCCGTTGATCTTCAACCCGCCGTCGGCCTGGGCGGTCGCCGTGCGCGACAACGTCAAGGTCGCCGAGCAGCTCTGGACGTTTCCGTCGCCGAAGGGGCCCAAGGGTCGGTTCGATCCGGCGGTGCCGTTCTTCTGGGGCACCTGGAAATTCTCGCCGAACAAGTCGGCGGCGAAGAGCCTGCTCACCTACTTGTGCCAGCGCAACTCGGTTGAGCAGACGGTCGCGGCCAGCAAGGGCTACGACATCCCGCCGTTCAGCGGGCTGCACGACTTCAAGACCTGGTCCAACGAAGGGCCGCCCAAGGGAACGGTGTACAACTACCCGCCGCGCGGCGACGTCGAGATGGTGATCCCATACGCGCCGGCGCCGGCCCGCATCGCCAACCAGATCTACGCGCAGGGGCTGGTGCCGAAGATGATCGCCAAATGCTCGACCCAGGGTCAGACGGTCGAGCAGGCGATCGACTGGGCGGCCTCGGAGCTCGAGGGCTTCAAGCGCACCTGACGTCTCGAGAACGGCGGCGGGAGCCGCCGGCCAAGAGCGAAAACGGCGCCCCGCGAGGGGCGCCGTTTCTGGCGTCGGACTGCCGAGGGGCTACGCCGTGCGCGGCACCGCGGTTGATGCCGTCGCACTTTCGAGCGCGGCCCGCCGGTTGTGCGCCGCGCGCATCGGCTTCAGCACGAACAGCGCGAGCACCGCCGCGATGACGTTGAGCACGCTGGCGGTGATGAACACGGCGTGCCAGCTGCCGGTCCACTGGGTCAGCACGCTGGTGAAGGGTACCAGCAGCGAGGCCGTACCCTTGGCGGTGTAGAGCAGACCGGCGTTGGTCGCCGCGTACTTGACCCCATAGGTGTCGCCGCAGGTTGCCGGGAACAGGCTGTAGATCTCGCCCCAGGCGAAGAACACCAGGCCGGTGAGCAGCACGAACGCGACCGGCTCATGGCCCCACACGCTCATCGCCCAGATGCCGACCGCCTCAAGCGCAAAGGCGATGAACATGGTGTTCTCGCGGCCGATGTTGTCCGACACCCAGCCGAAGAACGGCCGCGTCAGGCCATTGAGGATGCGATCGATCGACAGCGCGAAGGTCAGCGCCGGCAGGGTCAGCCACATCAGGGTGACGGGCGTATCGGCGATCTTGAAGTCGCGCGCGATCGGCGCCAGCTGCGCGGTCGCCATCAGGCCGCCGGCCGCCATCATGACGAACATCACGTATAGCACGTAGAAGATCGGCGACTTGAGCATCTCGAATGGATGGTACTGGCGTTTGGTGAGTACGACCTTGGCGACCTCGGGGACCTCGCCCGGCTTCGGCGTGCTGAGGAAGAATGCGAGGATCACGCAGATCAGGCCCTGGCCGATGCCGAACCACAGAAACGCCGCCTCGTAGCCGCTGGTTTTGATCATCGCCGAGATCGGGATGACGGTCAGCGCCGAGCCGGCGCCGAAACCGGCCGCGGTCGCGCCGGCGGCCAGCCCGCGCCGGTCGGGGAACCACTTTAGCGCATTGCCGACACACGTGCCGTAGACCGCGCCGGCGCCGATGCCGCCGATGATCGCGCCGAGATAGAGCAGGGTCAGGGTGTCGGCATGGGCGTTGATCACCCACGCGATGCCGCACAGCAGGCCGCCGAACAGCACCACCAGGGCGGGACCGTAGCGATCGACGAACCAGCCCTCGATCGGCACCAACCAGGTTTCAAGGAGCACAAAGAGCGTGAACGCGATCTGGATGTCCTTCAGCGACCAGCCGTACTTGGTGTGGATGGGATTGACGAACAGCGTCCAGCCGTACTGCAGGTTGGCGATCATCGACATGCAGATGATGCCGAACAGCAGCTGGAGCCACCGCTTGGCGTTGGACGTGGACGTGCTGGAGCCGACGTGTGCCATTTCCTCCCCTTCGCCCACGCCGCGCGGCTTGTCGCCACGCATGCCAGGACTGCCTTCGGCGGTTTGGCCCGGTCCGATTCGCGCCGGGATACTGAACCTGAGGGTGTTATCCGACGATTAACGCAAACGCGAGATGGATTTCAATTAATCCCCATGCAAGGCCAGATCGCTCGCTCGGTTTACAACTTCAGATGCGGTGGCGCGCGCGTCGCGATGTCGCGGATCAGGCGGCCTGGACCTGGACGAACGATCCCGGCGCCGGCTCGATCACCTTGAGTTTGCCCGCGCCGGGCACCCGCGCCGGCACCTTGCCGTTGCCGTGGGGTTCGAGCCAGCGCACCCACTCGGGCCACCACGAGCCCGGTTGCTGGGTCGCCGACTTGAGCCACTGCTCGGCGCTCTGGGGCAACCTGTCGTTGATCCAGTGACAATATTTGTGCGCTTCAGGCGGGTTGACGACGCCGGCGATATGGCCCGAGGCGGCGAGCACGAACTCGGTCGGCCCGCTGAACAGCTGGGTCCCGACGTAGCAGGTCTTCCATGGCGCGATGTGGTCCTCGCGCGAGGCCATGATGAAGGTCGGCGTCGTGATCTTGCGCACGTCGATCGGCACGCCGCCGAGCGTGATGCCGCCCGGCACCACGAGCTGGTTCTCCTGATACATCTTGCGCAGATAGAAGCTGTGCATCGCCGCCGGCATGCGGGTCGAGTCGGAGTTCCAGTACAGCAGGTCGAACGGGAACGGGTCCTTGCCGAGCAGGTAGTTGTTGACCACGAACGACCAGATCAGGTCATTCGCGCGCAGCATGTTGAAGGTCGTCGACATGGCGCGGCCCTCGAGATAACCGTGCTTGCTCATGCGCTCCTCGAGCGCGCGCAGCTGCTCCTCGTCGATGAACACGGAGATCTCACCGGTCTCGGCGAAATCCACCATGGCGGCGAAGTAGGTCGCGCTGACGAAGCGCTGGTCGCCCTTGGCCGCCATGTAGGCCAAGGTCGAAGCGAGCAGGGTGCCGCCGAGGCAGTAGCCGATCACGTTGGCGTCGCGTTCGCCGGTCGAGGCCTCCATCGCGTCGAGCGCCGCCAACGGCGCCTCGACCATGTAGTCCTCGAAGGTCTTGGCGGCGAGGTGCTCGTCGGGGTTGACCCACGAGACCATGAACACGGTCAGGCCCTGGTCGACCGCCCACTTCACGAACGAGTTCTTCTCGCGCAGATCGAGGATGTAGTACTTGTTGATCCACGGCGGGATGATGAGCAGCGGCCGCCTGTAAACCTCTTTGGTTGTCGGCTCGTACTGGATCAGCTGCATGAGGTCGTTCTGGAACACGACCTTGCCCGGCGTCACCGCGATGTTCTGGCCGATCTTGAACGCGTCGATGTCGGTCATCTTGATCGACAGCTGGCCGTGTCCGCGTTCGAGATCGTCGAGCAGGTGATTGAGCCCCTTGAGCAGGTTCTCGCCGCCGCTCTCGACGGTGGCGCGCAGCACCTCGGGGTTGGTCACCACGAAGTTCGACGGCGCCATCGCGTCGACGAACTGGCGGGTGTAGAAGTCGACCTTCTTGGCGGTCTTGTCGTCGAGCCCTTCGACGTGGCGCACGTTCGACTGCATCCAGCGCGCGGTCAGCAAATACGATTGCTTGATGAAGTCGAACACGACGTTCTCGTTCCAGGCGCTGTCCTTGAAGCGCCGATCCTCGGCCTCGGGCGCGATCACCGGCTCGGTCGGCTCGCCGAGGAAGCGCCGCGTCGCGCTCTGCCACAACGACAGGTAGTCGCTCCACAGCGACATCTGCGCCTGCACCAGGCGCGCCGGATCGGCCATCATGCGCGCCGCCATCTCGAGGAAGGCGCGGCCGATGTTGAGCGGATCACCCATGCCGATGCCGCGGTCGGTTGAGGCCTGACGGGTCAGGAACTCGGTGACCATGCGTTGGCTTTGTTCGGCGATGCGCGCCATCGCGCGCGACCACTCGACCGGGTCGGGGAACTTGATGTCGGCCGCCGGCGCGGCGCTCGGCGCCTCGTTCGCGGCGGCGCGCGCCGCCGGCTCGGCGCGCTCGCGCGGACGCTTGGCGCCGCCGACGGCCGAGGTCTTGGCACGCTCGCCGGCGGGGCGATCGACCGGCCGCTCGCTCACCGCCGGGTCTCCCGCGGCGCCGGACGGCACGCGCTTCTGTCGTGGCGGTCGCGACATGCGGTCGGTGCTGGTTTCACTTGCCTTGGTGTCCGATATTGCATGGTATGTCGGCGCCGAAGCAAGCGGCGCCGGTCAGGATGTCGGAAGGCTCTGCGCGGGTGATCGGGCGGTTCGGCCGTTGTTCGGACGGGCTGGGAGCGCGCGGCCGTGCGGCGGATCCAGCCGGCCGACCAAGTCGCTTCCTTACCACGGGGCGCATTGGGGTGCACGGGCAATTGCAGGATCGTCGCGCGCCGGCTCGGGGAAACCCATGATCCGCCTATGGGGGTGCCGCGCGGGCGGTCGAGGCGGGCCGGGCGCGGCGTATATAGGGAGAATGTCGTGATGCGCAGTGTGCGCGGCGTGCCGATCCTGCTCGCGATGAGCGTCGGCCTCGCCGCTTGCTCGGTGGCCGAGCGGGTCAATCCGGTCAACTGGTGCGGCGGCGACAAGCCCGGCACCGCCGAGAAGCCGCAACTCGGCACCGACGAGCCCTATCCGAACCTGGCCGACGTGCCCGGCCGGCCGGTGCGGCCGCCGGCGGTCGACCGCACCAAGATCGCCCAGAGTCTGGTCGCCGACCGCGAGAACGCCCAATACACCGAGGAGGTCCTGCGGCGGGCGCCCGAGGCGCCGGCGCCGCGACCCGCGGCGGCGCGTCCGACGCCGCCGGCGACCGCTGCCGCGCCGCCCGCGAGTTCGTCACCGCCGCCGGTCGCGGCTGCGGCGCCGAGACCCGCGGCCACGCCGAGCCCGCCGCCTCCGGC
>JACQAI010000096.1 GCA_016195115.1 Pseudomonadota bacterium | reverse complement strand
GCCGAGCCGTTCGACGTCGCCGAGGGCGACGCCAATCACATCGCGCGCTACCGCGCGCCCGAGACCTACGACTGCGTGCACAGCTCGCACTGCCTCGAGCACATGCGCGACCCACCAGCGGCGCTGGCCGCGTGGTGGGCGCTGATCAAGCCCGGCGGCTATCTGGTCCTGGTGGTGCCCGACGAGGACCTCTACGAGCAGGGTTTTTGGCCGAGCCGCTTCAATCCGGATCACAAGGCGACCTTCCGTCTCGACACACCGACCTCATGGTCGCCGGTGTCGATCGAGCTGCGCGCGCTGGTCGGTGCGCTGCCGGGCTGCCGCATCCTCGAGGCGACGGTCCACGACCACTTCTACGACTGCGCGCTGCAGCGCCGGCCGGGCGACGCGTGGCGGCGCACCGTCCCGGGCCTGCGCCAGCTGCGCAGTCTCGCCAAGCGGCTGCCATGGTTCGGCCACCAGCTGCGCCGCGCGGTCGACGGCTGGGCGTTCCGGCGCGGCGTCGCGATCGACCAGACCGGTCAAGGCGCGCTCGCCCAGATCGAGATCATCGCCCAGAAGTCGGCGGCGTAGGATCTTGCCGCCGCGCTAGCCGCCGGTTTCCCGGCTGTGGATGGGGCCGTAGAAGCCGCGCTGCGGGTACAGCATCTCGGCGCTGCGCGCGCCCTCGACCTCGGCCTGACCGGCGTGCGGCGGCTCGGTCAGCGCGTAGCGCGGATCGTTCGGCGAGATCACGATCGGGCGGAGGCGGCGGCGCACCGTCGTGGTCTGCGAGGTTGTCTGCGAGCTGGTCTCCGTCGCCGTCGTGGTCTGCGACACGCCGCCGATGCCCGGCGCCGGCGCGTCGCGCCGCCACGAATAGCCGCTCGCGCCGTACTGGGTGGCGGCGAGCGCCGCCGGCGGGTTCAGGCCGCACGCCGCGACGCCGGCGCGCGCCCGCTCGGGACCGTTGATCACCGTGATGGCACAACTCGGCGGAATCTCGTTGCCGATCCAGGCAAATCGGCCGAACGCATCCGGCTGGAGGATGATCGATTGGGCGCCGAGGCCGAGGGTCACGGTAGGCGCCGGCGGCACCACCTGGCCGGCCACGATCAAGTCGCCGACGGCGACCTCGGCCTGCTGGATGATGATCTCGGCCGATGCCGGCGCCGCCCACGGGATGAGGGCCGCCAGCCACAGCAATCTGTGCGCGTGCATGGGATACGTCCTCGGCGCCGACGCGGCGCTCGGCAGATAAACAGCCGGAATCGCGACTTGTTGCACCGAAGGTGGTGGCCCGCCGACGCGGCACGCCCTAGATTTGTCTCAAGCTTTCGGAGTCGGTCGCCATGCGCCTGCTCGTCCTGGCGATCGCCGCGCTTGCGCTGTCGGCGTGCGCATCGACGCCGGGCGGTCAGGGGCGGCCGATCTACACGGACGTGCCGTCGACGATCGATCCCAAGGCACGCTACCTCTTCCACATGCATGGCACGGTCGTCGAGGAGCAAGGCCCCTGGGGGCGCAACCGGCACGGGCACTACAAGTACTACCCGACGGTCGAAGCGCTCGCCGATCGTGGCTTCATCGTGATCAGCGAGGTGCGCAAGCCGACCGAGGTCGTGCCGTACGCCCTCAAGGTCGCAGGCCAGTTCGCCAAGCTGCGTGCCGCAGGGGTGCCGGCGGGGCGCATCGCCGTCACGGGCGTGTCAAAGGGCGGGTTCATGACGCTGCTGACCACGGTAGCCGTCGCCAACCCGGACGTGCGCTTCGTCATCCTGGCCGGCTGCTTGCGCGACGCCAGCTTCGCGCGCGCGCTGGCGGCGGTCGGCAATCGTCCGCCGCAGGGTCGCGTGCTGTCGCTATACGACTATGCCGACCCGGACGTCGGCTCGTGCGCTTCGACCTTCCCGCCGACGCCAGGGCTCGTCTTCGAGGAGTCCGTCCTGCAGACCGGCCGCGACCACGGGTTGTTCTTCAGCCCCGATCCGATCTGGGTGGATCGCGTGGCCGCCTGGGTCACGGCCCCGTAAGCGCCGCGTGCGCTTCCCCGTCCCGCTGGTGCCGGCGCGACTGATCAGGCGCTACAAGCGCTTCCTGGCCGATGTCGCGATCGTCGGCGCCGAGCCCGTCACGGCGTATTGCCCGAACCCCGGCTCGATGCTCGGCGTCAGCGATCCCGGCTCAGAAATCTGGTTGGCGCCGACGCGCACCAAGCTGCCGTATCGCTGGGAGCTAGTGCGCGCCGACGGCGGTCTGGTCGGCATCAACACCGGCCACCCCAACGCGCTGGTCGCCGAGGCGATCGCGGCTGGGCGCATGCCCGAGCTCGCCGGCTATGATGGCGCGCGCCGCGAGGTACGCTACGGCGTCAACTCGCGCATCGACCTGCTGCTCAAGGCGGCCGACCGGCCGCCGTGCTATGTCGAGGTCAAGAACGTGCATCTGCGGCGGCGCGACGGCGCCGAGTTCCCCGACTGCGTGACTACGCGCGGCGCCAAGCATCTGGGCGAGCTCGCCGCCATGGTCGCGGCCGGTGCCCGCGCCGTCATGGTCTATCTGGTGCAGCGGGCCGACTGCGCGTACTTCACCGTGGCGGCCGATCTCGACCCCGCGTACGCTGCAGCGTTCGTGCGCGCCCGCGCCGCCGGGGTCGAGTCGGTGTGCTACGACTGCGCGATCAGCCCCGAGGGAATCGAGGTGGCACGCCCGCTGCCGATCCGCATCGCGGCGTGATGCCGCCCGTGCTCAGCGCGGCAGGGGGCGCAGTCCCCGCGAGCGCGAAAGAAAACCCTGGAACGGGGTTATACCCGCCGCGCTTGTCTTGGTTGGCGCTCGCCGGGCTTGCGCCCCTGCCGCGCTAGGGCTGCGGCACGATGCGGAGGTAGGGCTTCAGCGTCTTCCAGCCGCCCGGGAAGCGCGCCTTGGCGTCGGCGTCGCTGAGCGACGGCACGATGATGACGTCGTCGCCGCGCTGCCAATTGACCGGCGTCGCAACCTTGTGCTGGTCGGTCAGCTGGAGCGAGTCGATGGTGCGCAGCAGCTCGTCGAAATTGCGCCCGGTCGAGGCTGGATAGGTCAGCATCAGGCGGATCTTCTTGGCGCCGTCGATCACGAACACCGAGCGCACCGTCATGGTGTCGCTGGCGTTGGGATGGATCATGCCGTAGAGGCTGGCAACCTTGCGGTCGGCGTCGGCGAGGATCGGATAGTTGGGCGCGTGCCCTTGGGTCTCGGCGATGTCCTGCGCCCATTTCTCGTGATCGGTCACCGGGTCGACCGACAAGCCGATGACCTTGACGCCGCGCTTGTCGAACTCGGACTTCTTGCGCGCGAGATAGCCGAGCTCAGTGGTGCACACCGGCGTGAAGTCCTTCGGGTGCGAGAACAGCACCGCCCACGACGTGCCGAGCCACTGGTGGAAGCGGATATGGCCGCCGGTCGAGTCCTGCTCGAAGTCGGGGGCGACGTCGCCCAGCTGCAGCGCCATGGTGTACCTCCTTGCGGTCCTACGGGACTGAACGCGCACGGTAGGCGGCGCGCCGGCGCCGCGATATCCGCCGGCCGCCGCCGCTATCCAGAAACTGCGACAAACCGGCCGATGCCCGCGCTCGGCGGCGGCGGCCGTGCTACCATGGATGCGCCCGAAACGTCCGTCAGAACGTCTGCCGCCGAGGGTCAACGGATGCGTGCCGACGCCGCCCCGCTGCTCGAGTGCCTGAGCGTGTTCCACAGCCGCGACGCCGACGAAACCGGCCGGTTTCTCGGCGACATCGGCTTCCGCTTCATCGTCGAGGGCGGCCGCTCGCGCGCGCCGGTCGACACACGGCTCAACGGCGCCTATTTCCCCAGCCTGTGGCTCGGCTACACCCAATACGGTCCGCCGGTGACCATCCGGACCGCCAGCCGCGACGACTTCTGGATCCAGCTGCCGCTGCGCGGCGGCATCGAGGCGACCAACGGGCGCCAGGTCGTGGCGTGCGACGCGCGCACCGCCGCGGTGACCTCGCCGACCGGCGAGCGCGTGATCCACGCCGACGAGGGCAGCGCGCGCATCCAGCTGTCGCTCACCGGACCCGCGATGCTGCGCCAGCTGGCGGCGCTGCTCGGCGATTGGCCGCGCGAGCCGCTCGAGCTCGCGCCGGCGATCGACCTCACCCAGGGCTACGGGCGCAGCCTCGCCCACTACGCCCATCTCGCGATCGCCGAGTTCGAGGCGAACGGCCAGGTGCGCTGGACGCCGCCGGTGATCAGCCAGTTCGAGCAGCTCTTCATGACCCGGCTGCTGCTCGAGCATCCGCACAATTACAGCCACGCGGTGCGCCGGCATGAGCGGCCGATCTCGCCGCGCAGCGTCAAGCGTGCGATCGACTACATCGACGCCCACCTCGACGCGCCGATCACGGTCGCCGACCTGGTCGCGGTGTCGGGCGTGCCGGGCCGCACGCTGTTCCAGAACTTCCATGCCTTCAAGGGCGTCTCGCCGATCCGCTATCTGCGCGACCAGCGCTTCGACCGGGTGCGACGCGCGCTGCTCGGCGCCACGCCATGCGAGACCGTGACGGCGATCGCGCTGCGCTGGGGTTTCGCCCACATGGGCCGCTTCGCCGTCGAGTACCGCCGCCGGTTCGGCGAGCGCCCCTCGGCGACCCTGGCCGCCGGCCAGCGCGGCGCCGTCGACCCGCGCTACGCCGAGGCCATGCAGGCCCAGCGCGCGCCCTGACGGCGGCCCGGGTCGCCCAGCCCGGCCGCCCCGCTGCGGGCGGGCGGGGACTTGAAGCGCTGTGCTATAATTGCGACTTTAGTAGCCGAGGGGACCGCTTTGGCCTGGTCCCCGGCGACGCGGATACCGTCATGAATATGCTCGAGCGCACCGACCAGCAGTGGACCGAGGCGGGGGTCATCAAGCTCCACGGCGCGGACGCGTTCGAGGGCATGCGGCAGGCCGGCCGGCTGGCCGCCGAGACGCTGGATTTCATCACGCCCCACGTCGTGCCGGGGATCACCACGGGCGAGCTCGACCGGCTGTGCCACGACTTCATCGTCGGGCACGCGGCGGTGCCGGCGCCGCTCGGCTATCGCGGTTTCCCGAAATCGATCTGCACCTCGGTCAACCATGTGGTGTGCCACGGCATCCCGGGCGACAAGCGGCTCGAGGACGGCGACATCATCAACATCGACATCACCACGATCCTCGGCGGCTGGCACGGCGACACCAGCCGCATGTTCCCGGTCGGCGAGCGCACCTCGGTCAAGGCCGCGAAGCTCATTGATGTCACGTACGAAGCCATGATGCGCGGCATCGAGGTCGTCAAGCCGGGTGCCACGGTCGGCGACATCGGTCACGCCATCCAGAGCTTCGCCGAGAGCCAGCGTTTCTCGGTGGTGCGCGATTTCTGCGGCCACGGGCTCGGCCGCATCTTCCACGACGCACCGTCGATCCTGCACTTCGGGCGACCGGGGGACGGCCCGGTGCTGCGCGAGGGCATGTTCTTCACGGTCGAGCCGATGGTCAACGCCGGGCGCTACGACGTGAAGGTGCTCAACGACGGCTGGACCGCGGTGACCAAGGACCGTTCGCTGTCGGCGCAGTTCGAGCATTCGATCGGCGTCACCTCGACGGGCTACGAAATCTTCACCTTGTCGCCCACCGGGCTGCACCGCCCGCCCTATGCCTGAGCCGGCGGCTCGGCATTAATCCTCATCGACCGGGTATGACCACACCCGAGCGCCCGTACTCATAGGCAGCGGGTGGAGGTCGCCATGCGGCGGAACGGCAGGGACGGCGGCTGGGGCCGCCCGGCCTGATGGAGAAGCGTGCGCGTTCCGGCTCGGACGGCCAGCCGGCGCCGCCCGCGGGCGACCCGGCCGAAGCCCCGTCGTCAGCCGCGGCCGACCATCTCGGCCACCGCGAGTGGCTGCGCCGGCGCTTCCTCGCCGGCGGCCCCGACGCGCTCGCCGATTACGAGCTGCTCGAGCTGATCCTGTTCGGCGCCAATCCGCGCGGCGACACCAAGCCGCTCGCCAAGAAGCTGCTCGACGAGTTTAAGGGCGACTTCGCCGAGGTGATCGCCGCCGATCCCGAGCGCTTGAAGCGCGTCAAGGGCATGGGCGACGTTGCGCTCGTCACCCTGAAGGCGATCCACGCCGCCGCGGCGCGCCTGGCGCGTACCCGCCTCGGCGACCGCCCGGTGATCGGCTCATGGACCCAGCTGATCGACTACTGCACAGTGCAGCTCGCGCGCGAGCCAGTCGAGCAGTTCCGCGTGCTGTTCCTCGACCGTAAGAACGTGCTGATCGCCGACGAGAAACAGAACCGCGGCACGGTCGACCACACGCCGGTCTATCCGCGCGAGATCGCCAAGCGCGCGCTCGAGCTCAACGCCTCGGCGCTCATCATCGTGCACAACCATCCGTCGGGCGATCCGACGCCGTCGCAGGCCGACATCGCCATGACGCGCGAGATCCAGCGCGCCGTCGCCGCCATCGGCGTCACCTTGCACGACCACCTGGTGATCGGCCGCGCCGGCCACGCCAGCTTCAAGAGCCTGGGGCTGCTGTAGGAGACGTGTGGTCCAGCACGTTAACGCCGCGGCAGCGGGCGGTTTTTCTCCGGGGCATATTGATTGTTAGCCGCGTTCAGAGCACCGTCACGGTGCCTTGATGCCTGCACGTTTCACGATCTCGCCTTTGATGGCGTAGTCGGCCGCAAGCATTTGCCCAAAGTGCGCGGCGTCGCGATACACTGGCTCCTGGCTCGCCTGTCGTACAGCCCGCTGGAAGCGTTCGTCGGCGACGACGCTCTGGCACGTCGCCTCGATCTTCTTTGCGCTGTCCGGCGGCAATCCTTTGGGGGCGAACAGTCCGCCGAAGGCCGAGCTCACAACCGGATAGCCGAGCTCCTTCACGGTCGGCGTATCGGCGATCTCCTGCTGCCTCGCATCGGCGAACGTCGCCAGCGGGCGAAATCCCTGGGCTTTGGCCGCGCCCACATTGAGCATCGCGCTGTCGATTTCGCCGCCTCTCAGCGCGACGACGACCTGTGGATCGCCGCGAAAGGGGACACCCAGCATGTCGATCTCGGCGGCGATCGTGAGCTGGCTGATGGCGAGATGCGGCGCGGTGGCGATTCCGCCGAAGCCATACATCAGCTTGCCCGGCCGGGCTTTCGCCGCGGCGATCAGGTCGCCGAACGTCCTGTATGGATTGTCGGGCCGCACTGCCAGCACGTACTGCACCGCGAACACCTGGCACAGCGGCACTAGATCGTCCGGCTTGTAGGGCAGCGTCGGTATGACGTGGGGCTGCACGGTGATCGGCCCGTTGGGCGTGAAGGCCAGCGTATAGCCATCCGGCTTGGCAGCCGCGACTGCTGCCGTGCCGATGGTTCCCGCCGCGCCGTCGCGCGGAACCACGACGATGGGCTGATGCAGCATCTCTCTCCAGATCTCGGCAAAAGGCCGCGCGATCACGTCGACTCCGCCGCCGGCCGAGAACGGGACGATGAGTTGGACCGAACGGTCGGGCCATACCGTCTGCGCCGCCGCAGATCCGCTCAGTGCGCATGCCGTGAGGAGTGCCAATAGGCGGCGAAGAGCGCGCCGGCTCATCAGTTGGTCCAATCGCGGTTGACGTTGGTGTTCAAGGGGACAGCGGCGCCACTTTCAGCATGTCGACGCCGGCACCCAGCCCACGGATCCGTGGCGAAAACGCCGCGATGTCGACGATCGCGAACATCGGTCATGCCGCCGCGTCCGACCGGACGGAGTCCGCGGCGAGCATCCGCGCGATCAGCGCTTGCTTGGCTTTGGCCGCGTGAGCCATGGCGAGCGACGCGGCCACGTCGGCGTCATGAGATGCCAGCGCGGAGATGATGTGGCGATGGTCAGAAATCACGCCGGCTGCTCGATCGTCGCCATAGCCATACAAATTCCAGAGCGCCGCGATCAGGCGCCTGTGTCGATCTAGGACTGCCGAAGCCTCCGGGTTGTGTGCCGCTTCGTTTATGGCCCTGTGGAACTCGCGATTGATCGCCAGCAGTGCGGCGTAGTCGCGCGAGCGCGCCGCCATTTCGAGTTCGCTTTCGAGCGCATCGAGTTTCGCGACCTGGTGTACCTCGATTCGCTCGGCCGCTCGCCGCGCCAGCATGGCCTCGATCGCGATGCGCAAGTCGAAAACGTTGCGCACGAACTCGACGTCGACCGCGCGAACCCGTGCTCCGCGGTTGGGCGTCAGCACCACCAGGCCCTCCCCCTGGAGCTGCCGCAATGCCTCGCGCACCGGCATATGGCCAACCGAGTATCGCGCGGCGAGAAAGTCCAGCGTGAGGCGACTGCCGAGCGGCAACGTACCCGCGACGATGTCGTCGCGGATGCGGTCGCCTATGGCCGCGGATGCGGTGGGGAGCGTTTCGCTCATCGGAGCACCATTTTGATCAAATATGTACGATAATTGCTGTTCATTGGTCAATATATGGCATTTTTTGATCAAAAATAGTTGACCCTCCGCTAGCCATATAACCATATCCGTGATATGGCTTCCCATATGAAGACGACGCTCAACATCGACGACACGGTCATGGCCGAGCTCAAGCGCGAGGCCGCGCGTCAGG
>JACQAI010000360.1 GCA_016195115.1 Pseudomonadota bacterium | reverse complement strand
GGTGGGCAGCAAGCCCTCGGGCACGTTGGCCACGATCACGCCGATGGCGAAGATGAAATCCTCCGAGAGGCTGAGTCCGCGAAAGTTTCCAATCGCGAAGAACAGCACGCCGACGGCCGTGGCGAGCGCGCCGATCAAGCGGCTCAGCCGTACCACCTCGTGCTGCAGTGGCGACAACGTCTCGCCGGCCGCTTGCGTCAGATGCGCGATCTGGCCGATCTGCGAGCACGGTCCGGTGGCGTACACCACGCCCGTCGCCTCGCCGGCGATCAGCATCGTTCCGGTAAGCAGCAGGTTGGCGCTTTCCATCGGTGCACTGGCGGTGCTTGAGCTCGGCTCGCGCGGACGCGGCAACGACTCGCCGGTCAGCGCGGCATCGTTCACCTGGGCCGAGAAGCCGGCGACCATACGGCAGTCGGCCGGGATGGCGTCGCCTTGCTCGAGCAGGACGATGTCGCCGGGAACCAGGGTATCGGCGCCGACCGACATGATGCGGCCGTCGCGCATCGCGCGCACCGTGTTGGGCAACAGCCGTTGTAGGGCCTCCAGGGCCCGCTCGCCGCGGAAGGTCTGCCAGTACGAGAACAGCCCATTGACGAGGATCACGCCGATGATCGCGATGCCGAGCACCAGCATTCCCCCGCCCGGCTCGCGCCATTCCGAGACCAGCGCGAGCGCGGCCGAGGCCCACAAGATGAGCGCGAAGAAGTGGGTGAACTCGCGCAGCAGCCGAACCCAGTGGCTGGTGCGTCGAACCCGCTCGACCAAGTTGGGGCCGAAGGACTCGAGGCGGCGGGCCGCCTCGGCGCTGGTCAGACCCTGGGGCGACGTGCCGAGCCGCTGGAGCGCCGCGGCCGGCTCGCCGCGCTGAATCTCCTTGGGGTCGACCGGCTCCATGCCGTCGCCGCGCCCCTCGCGCGCCACAATGCCCGTCATCGTGCCCCCGGCCGGTTCTCGCCGGCACGACCCTACCCCGCGACGCGAGGGAGGCGGGTTGATCTAGCTCAAAGTTTCAGGGACGCCGTGCCGGCGGTCAGAATCTCGCTGCGAAGCCGAAATAAGCCTGGAGCGCCGGCGCGGCGTCGCTGACCCCGATGTTGGCGCCGACATCGAGCTGCAGCCCGGGCAGGAAGATCCACGAGACGGCGACGTCGACCGTGTAGAAATTCCGCTCGCGCCGGTCGGTGCCTTCATCGGCGTAGAACTCGACATAGGCGGTCAGCTTTTCGGCGATCAGGCGGTTGACGTTGATCAACTGCGAGTAGTGGCCGTGGCGACCGTTGTCGCCGGCGTTGCGCAGGGCGTCGAACTCGGGCGCGACGAAGATCGTAACGTCGTATGGCGCGGCGATCGCGAGCGACGAGATCACGCCGCCTTCGACGGCGTTGTTGCCCAGGCCGCCGCTGTTGGTCGGCAGCTTGAGGAGCGGGATCACGGTCAACGCCGAGGCGCCGCCCTCGTTGCCCCACAGATTGATCTTGGTGCGCAAGGTCGTGTCGCCGAAGCCGTCGAGGGTGCGCGTGACGCCGGTCGTCCGGTCGTGGGTCTGGGTGTTGCTGTACAGGCCGGTCAGCAGCAGGTCGAACTCGACCCGGTCGGTCAGTCCGACCTTGAAGGTCGGATCGAGCACGAGCCAATTGCGCTGGTTGATCGGCGGCGATTTGCCGTGCGTGTAGCCGTAGACGGCGACATCGGTCTCCATCAGGTAGTGGCCCGCGTCGACCGTCCAGGGCACGTTCGCCTTGGTCGGCCGGTCGGTGTTGAAGTCGCGCATCAGGTCGGTCGGAGTCGGGTTGAAGATGCTGTAGCCGCTCTTGTCCGGCTTTGGCTCGTCGGCTCGCGTGCCGGCGCTCAGCACCAGCGCGGCCGCGGCGATGGCCAGAAGCCGTGCGGCGCTTCGGCGGTTCGGCCCTCGGCGTGATCGGGTCGTCATGGTCCCTCTGATCGGTCTACCAGGCAGTCGCTCGCGGCAGGGCAGCCCGTGGCGCTCCTGCGGGCATTGACGTCGGTCAATCGAAGGTCAAGGTACCGTAGAATTTCAAGGGGAAGCTCGAGCGCCGGACGTGACGTGGGCGTGAACACCGCCCGGTCCGCCCGCAGGCGTCAGGCGACGCGGGCGAGGACGACGGACAGCGCCGCGAACGCGGCCGCCTCGTCCCACTGAGTGAAGACCCCAGCCCAGGGGCGCTGCCTGGTCATTACCGCCTCGGCGGCGGCGTAGAGCGCCGCGGCCGCCGACAGCGCCATCAGGCTGCGCAGGTGCGCGCCCGGGATCGCGGCGGCGGCGACGGCCACGATGGCCGCCCGGATGCCGAGCTGGCGGACCGCGGTCTGGGACGTCAGCGACAGCTGCCCGCAACAGCCCCAAGGCGCCGCTCCCCGGAAACGGCGCCGGCACGATGGGTCCGGCGCCCCTGAGAGCGGACCCGATCAGGCCGTCGGAAATCGCCGGGGGATTGCGCGCACCGCTGTGAAAAGCGCCTGTGAAAAGCACGTGAAAACCGCCCCAGCCCTCAGCCATGGTCGCGCTCGTCAGCGCCGGGCGGTCCGGCCACCCAACAGCAGTCCGAATAGCCAAATGGTATTTGACAGGCCTAACCCCGTTTGGTATAAGTCGGACAGAAATCGTCTGACCCGGAGCCCCGCCATGCCTGCCTCTGCCTCTGCCCCCGCGCTCGGCCGCGATACCTGCGGCCGCTTCCTGCCCGGCTGCTCGGGCAACCCTGCCGGCAAGCCGCTCGGCCGCCGCCACGACGCCACCATCCTGAGGGAGGGCCTGCGCGGCGCCGATATCGACGCCGCGGTGCGGATCATCCAGGAGCGGCTGGCCAAGGGCGAGTTCGCCGCCGCCCGCTTCGTGATCGGCCGGCTCGATCCCAAGCCCAAGTTGCGCGCGACGCTGGTCGAGATCGCCGTGCCGCCCGAGGCCAGCCTGCTCGAGCGCTGTCAGGCGGTGTTCGCCGCCATGGCGCGCGGTGACATCACGCCCGGCGAGGCGGTCGAGGCGGCGCGCGTGATCGAGATCGAGCGCAAGCTGCTGACGACGGTCGGCGCGGCGACCGCGCTGGCGGCCGCCGCCGAACCCGCCGAACCGGCGGCGAGCCTGAATTCGGCCTCTATTTGTGGGACCGAGCAGGCACAGCCGGAGCCGACCGTGCCGTCAGGGCCGGCGCTCCGGGTGGTGCCGGCGGCTCAGCCGGCGCACCCCCCGGCCATGCCGACGGCGGCCGCGCTCGACGGCGCGGAATTCCTGAAATCGCCCTGTATTCCCAGGACTGACGAGGCGTCGCCGCCGCGCCGCGGCTGGCAGAGCGCCGCGGCGATGCGGCGCATGCTCGATAACACGAGCCCGCCGGCGCACCCGTGAGCCGGCCGCACGTGCCGGGGGCGCTGCGGGGTTACTCCGCCGGCTCGCTCGCGGCGACGCGTGCCGGCGCACCCGGCCTCAGCGCCTTCTGGCCGAGGAACAGCAGGATCGGCGCGGCGATGAAGATCGACGACGAGGTGCCGACGACGATGCCGAGCAGCAGCACGATGGCGAAGTCGCGCAGCGCCTCGCCGGCGAACAGCGCCAGCGGCAGGGTGGCGAGGAACACCGTCATCGAGGTCGCGATGGTGCGGTTCAAGGTCTCGTTGATGCTGAGGTCGATCAGCTCTCGGAGCGGCATGCCCTTGTAGAGCCGCAGGTTCTCGCGCACGCGGTCGTAGACCACGACCTTGTCGTTGATCGAGTAGCCCATGATGGTCAGGATCGCGACGATGCCGGTCAGGTTGAACTGGAACTGGGTGAGCGCGTAGACGCCGACGATCTTGGTCATGTCGAGCACCAGGGTGACGACCGCACCGACGCCGAACTGCCACTCGAAGCGAAACCAGATGTAGATCAGCATGGCGACCACCTGGCGGCCCAGCCGGATCAACACGTCCTGCGGCGAGCCGAATTCCTGCAGGCCGATCGGACCCAAGCTGAGCCCTTCCAGCGTCGAGCGCATCTTGCCGAGGTCGGCCGCGCTCGGCGTGCGCACCTCCATCACGATGCCGCCCTTGAAATCGATGCCGTAGTTCAGCCCCGGATAGAGGAACAGCACGATCGACAAGGTGCTGAGCACGGCCGACACGACCAGGCCGGCGATCCGGCCCTTCATGAACTGGATGCGGGTGCCGTCGGGAACCAGGCGGAAGCGCCACATCGCCGTTCTCCTAGACCGCCAGCGCCTTCGGGCGCGTGCGGCGCAGCCACAGCGCCATCACCATGCGGACGAACACGACCGCGGTGAACAACGAGGTCATGATGCCGAGGCTGATCGTCACGGCGAAGCCCTTGACCGGGCCGGAGCCGAGTATGAACAGGATCATCATCTTGATCAGGGTCGTCAGGTTGGCGTCCAGGATGGTGCCGAAGGCACGCGAAAATCCCGTCTGCATGGCGCCCAGCGGCAGGCGGCCCTTCTTGGTCTCCTCGCGGATGCGCTCGTTGATCAGCACGTTGGCGTCGACCGACATGCCGATGGTCAACAGGATGCCGACGATGCCGGGCAGGGTCAGGGTCGCCTGCAGCAGCGACAGCGCCCCCAGCAGCAGCGCCAGGTTGAGGAGCACCGCGAACGCCGCGAACGTGCCGAACAAGCCGTAGGCCGCGACCATGAATCCCATCACCAGCAGCAGGCCGATGACGCACGAGTAAATCCCGGCCCGAATCGAATCGGCGCCCAGATCCGGCCCGACCGTGCGCTCCTCGATGATCTTGAGCGGCACCGGCAGCGCGCCGGCGCGCAGCAGCACCGAGAGGTCGGTGGCCGAAGCGGCGGTGAAGCGGCCGCTGATCTGGCCGCGCCCGCCGGTGATCGGCTCGCGGATCACCGGCGCGCTGATCACCTCGTTGTCGAGCACGATCGCGAACGGTTTGCCGACGTTGGCCTCGCTCACCTGGGCAAACCGTCGCGTGCCCTGGCTGTTGAAGGTGAAGTTGACCACCCACTCGCCGGTCTGCTGGTTCATGCCGGCGGTCGCGTTGGTCAGATCGCCGCCGTCGACCTCGATGCGCTTGCGGATCAGGTAGGCGCGCGGCTTGCCGTCCGGACCGGGCTCGTTCTTCGCCGGCAGGATGTCGGTGCCCGGCAGCGCCCGGCCGGTGATCGGCACCGGCTCGGGGCTGACCAGCCGGAAGGTCATCTTGGCGGTCTTGCCGAGGATCTCCTTGACGCGATCGGGATCCTGGATGCCCGGCAGCTGCACCAGGATGCGGTCGGTGCCCTGGCGCGCGATGATCGGCTCGGTGACGCCGGTCTGGTCGACGCGGCGGCGCACGATCTCGATCGATTGCTCGATCGCCTGGGTGGCGCGGGCGCGCACGCTGACCTCGGTCAGAGCCAGGGCAATCGCGCCCTCGGGGGTCGTGGTCGCGGCGTAATCGGCGGTCGGGCCCTCGGACAGCGCCTCGCGCAGCGTCCGGCCGATCTCGGCGGCCTGACTCGGCTCGCGCAGCTGCAACCGGATCGCCTCGTCGCGCACCTCGAGATTGGTGTAGCCGATGTTGCGCTCGCGCAGCTTGCTGCGCACCGCGTCGAGGCTGCCCTCCAGGCGCTCGCGCTCGACCGACTTGAGGTCGGCCTCCATCAGCAGATAGGTGCCGCCCTTGAGGTCGAGGCCGAGGTGGATCGTGCGCTGAAGCAGCGGCCAGCCCGCGATCTGCGCCGGGCTCAGCGCGTTCGGCAGCGGGTAGGGCATAGCCCGGGGTGCTGTAGCCCGGCGGCGCGGCGTAGGGATATTGCGGCGCAGCATAGGGTCCTGCGATGCCGGGCTGGACGAACACCGGCGCGCCCAGCAGGCGATCGCCGCGCTCCTGGATCTCGCGATTGCGCAGGGCGCGGGCTTCGAGGTCGAGCCGGTCGCGCTCGCGCTGGTAGTTGAGCTGCTCGCGCGCCCGCTCGGTGCGTTCCCACTGCTCCTGCGCCGAGGCCGGCGCGCCAGCGGGCGGCGCGATCGGCAGCGGCTCGGCGGTCACCGGGGCGCGGGTCTGCGCCGCGGCGCCCATCGCGGTTGCGACCAGGAGCGCCGCCGTGACCCAGCACAATCTCGACATCGACGGCGGCCTCCCTCCGGTTCTCCGACCAGTAGATTTGCCCTCCCGGCCGTGTGCGCAAGGCTTGCGTCAGGCCCGGGGCGACCGTACTTGTTGGGCCATGGACGGGGCTTCGCAGACCGCCGCCGACTACACCGTCGTCCAGGACTGGGCCGGCTACGGCGCCGACGCGCACGCGGTCTGGCGCACCCTGTTCCGCCGCCAGGCGACCGTGCTGGTCGATCGCGCCGCGCCGGAGTTCCTCGCCGGCATCGCCGCGCTCAGCGTCACGGCCGACGCCATCCCGGATTTCCGCCGGCTCAACGACGTGCTCGACCGCGCCACCGGGTGGCGCATCGTCGCGGTGCCCGGCCTGGTGCCCGACGCGATCTTCTTCGAGCACCTGGCCAACCGGCGCTTCCCGTCGACCTGCTTTATTCGGCGGCCCGAGCAGCTCGACTACATCGAGGAGCCCGACGTCTTCCACGACATCTTCGGTCACGTGCCGATGCTGGTGAACTCGGTGTTCGCCGACTACATGCAGGCCTACGGTCAGGGCGGCCTCAAGGCGCTCGGGCTCGGCAGCCTGCACAATCTGGCGCGGCTCTACTGGTACACCGTCGAGTTCGGCCTGATCCGCACCCCGGCGGGCCTGCGGATCTATGGCTCCGGCATCGTGTCGAGCCGCGCCGAGTCGATCTACGCGCTCGACAGCGATCGGCCGCATCGCCTGGCGTTCGACCTGATGCGCATCATGCGCACCAACTACCGCATCGACGACGTCCAGGAGAGCTACTTCGTGATCGACAGCTACGCGCAGCTGTTCGACGCCACCCGGCCCGACTTCACGCCCTACTACGCCGCGCTGCGCGACCATGCCGACCTCGCGCCGGGCGCGCTGCTGGCGAGCGACTGCGCGATCGCGCGCGACCGGCCGGGTGCACGCGCGTGAGCAAGCGCTTTCGCCTCGACCGCATCAAGCCGCTCAAGCCGTTCAAGGACAAGGACGCCTACCAGAAGGCGCTCGGCAAGGTGCAGAAGCGCCTGCTGGTCATCCAGCAGGCCTATCTGCTGCAGGGGCGTCGCGCCATGATCGTGTTCGAGGGCACCGACGCGGCCGGCAAGGGCGGCACCATCCGGCGACTGACCGAACGCCTCGATCCGCGCTTCTGCAAGGTCTGGCCGACCGGCGCGCCGAACCAAACGGAGAAGCGCCAGCATTACCTGCAACGCTTCTGGGCGCGCGTCCCCGATGCCGGCTCGAGCGCGGTGTTCGATCGCTCGTGGTACGGCCGCGTGCTGGTCGAGCGCGCCGAGAAGCTGATTTCCAGGCGCGAATGGAAGCGCGCCTACGGCGAGATCAACGAGTTCGAGCGGCTATTGACCGACGACGGCGTCGTGTTGCTCAAGTTCTATCTGCACATCGTGCCCGAGACCCAGAAGCGCCGTTTCATCGAACGCCTCACCGACCCGCTCAAGCGCTGGAAGATCACGCGCCGCGACTTCGAAGTGCGCAAATATCACGACGCCTATCGCGACGCGGTCGAGGAAGCGTTGACGCGCACCTCAACCGATCACGCGCCCTGGCACATCATCGATGCCGAATACAAATGGGCCGCCCACGTGAAGATCTTCACGATCATCGCCGACACGCTGGCCAAGGGCGTCGACCTCGACCCGCCGAATATCGACGACGACCTGCGCCGCCTCGCGAAGCAGACGTTGGGCGTCGAGGTGTGATTCCCTCTCCCCGGTGGGGAGCGGGAGAAGCTCAGCCGTCGGCCTGGATCTTGGCGACGATTTCCTTGAGGACCGCTTCGGCCTTGTCGTTGGCGATTTGGCAGGTGCCGGCCGCCGCATGGCCGCCGCCGCCGTACTTCAGGCACAGCGGGCCGATGTCGGTCTTCGAGGTGCGGTTGAAGATCGACTTGCCGACCGCCAGCACGGTGTTCTGCTTCTGCACGCCCCACAGCACGTGGATCGACACGCTGGTGTCGGGGAACAGTGCGTAGATCATGAAGCGGTTGCCGGGATAGATCGGATCTTCCTTGCGCAGGTCGAGCACCACGACCTTGCCCTGCACCTTGGCGCAGCGCTTGATCTGATCCTTGAACGCCTGCTCGTGCTTGAAGTAGAGGTCCGAGCGCTCGCGCACGTCGGCCAGCTCGAGGATCCGCTCGATCGCCTTGTCGCGGCAATGGTCGATCAGATCCATCATCAGCTGGTAGTTCGAGATCCGGAAATCCTTGAAGCGGCCGAGCCCGGTGCGCGCATCCATCAGGAAGTTGAGCAGCGACCAGCCCCGAGGCTTGAGGATGTCGTCCATCTCGTACTGTGCCGAGTCGCCCTGGTCGACGGCGAGGATCATGTCGTCCGGGATGGTCAGGAACTGCAGCTTGCCGCCGTAGTGGTCGTAGATCACGCGCGCCGCCGACGGCGCATCGGGATCGATGATGTAGTTGTCGCGCTTGCCGATCCGCTGGGACTCGCTCAGGTGATGGTCGAACGCCAGGTGGCAGCCCTCGACATAGGGCAGGTTGGTCGTGATGTCGCGGTCGGTCACCTTGACCAAGCCGTCCTGCATGTCCTTGGGATGGACGAACTTGATCTCGTCGATCAGGTCGAGCTCCTTGAGGAGCACGGCGCAGACCAGGCCGTCGAAGTCGCTGCGCGTCACGAGCCGAAATTTTTGCTTGGCCATCTGTCACTGCTCCTGGGGCGTCGAACGGCTGGAACTTCGCCAAACTGGGTAAAATATTAAGCATATTGCCGCGCGGTCGGACAAGCAGATTGGCGCCGCTGCGGCGATTTCTCAGCGCCCGCCGCCGGCCCGCTGGACCACCTTGCCGTCGGCGTCGAACACCACGATGCGCCGGCCGTCGCGCACGAAGGTATGAACCACCTGGCCGCTGGCATTGTACTCGCGGGTGGTGTTGTCAATCGTTTCGAGCGCGCCGAGAAAGCGCCCGGCCTCGTCGTAGCGGTAGGTCACCCCCGGCGTCGCCGGCGGGATCTTCACCGTCTCGGGGCGCTTGGCGACCGCCTTGGGCGGCGGTGGCGGTGGCTTCGGCGGGGTGCCGTAGCCCGGCGGGGCGACGCCATAGCCGGGCGCGGCGCCATAGCCCGGGGCCGCGCCATAGCCGGTCGGGGCGCGTCCGTAGCCCTTCGGCGTCGCGCCGTAGCCGGGGGCGGCGCCGTAGCCCGCCGGCGGCGCGCCGTAGCCGGCCGGCGGCACGCCATAGCCCTCCGGCGCCTTGCCGTAGCCGCTGTCGCTGCGGCCGTAGCCCTGGGGTTGCGCCCCATAGCCGGCCGGCGGCGTGCCATAGCCCGATCGGTCGCCGTAGCCTTGCGGCTGCGCCCCGTAGCCGTCGGGCTTCTGGCCATAGGTTTGGGGGTCGCCATAGCCGGACGGCGCCACCCCATAGCCCTGGGGATCGACGCGGCCCTGGACCGGCAGCACGGGCAGGGCCACCGGACCCGTCCCCGCCAAGCCTAGGGCTATCAGCGCTGCCGCGATCGTCATGCTCGGCCCAGAATCGGCGGTTATGGTTAAAACTTGGTGTTAATTCTCGCCGCACCCCGGCCGCGCTAGAGCTCGATCTGACCGCCCAGCTCGACCACCCGGTTGGTCGGGATGCGGAAGAACTCGGTCGCGCTCAGCATGGTCGAGTACATCATGATGAACAGCCGCTTGCGCCATTGGCCGAAGCCGAAGCGCGCGCGCTTGCCGATCACGATCTTCTCGCGGCCGATGAAGAACGACGTCTCCATCAGGTTGAAGTGGAACTGCTGGATCCGGCATTGCGCCAGCGCGCGCGGAATGTTGGGCGCGTCCATGAAGCCGTAGTTGATCGTGACGGTGTGGAAGTTGTGCGACAGGTGGCCGATCTCGATGCGCTGCTCCTCGACGACGTGGGGAATGTCGGCGGTGTTGACCTTCATGAGCACGACCCGCTCGTGCAGCACCTTGTTGTGCTTGAGGTTGTGCAGCATGGCGGTCGGCACGATGTCGAGGTTGGGCGCCATGAACACCGCGGTGCCGGGCACGCGCGGCGGATGATCCGGTTTGAGCCGGTCGAGGAAGCCGCCGAGATTGAGCGCGCCGCGCCAGCGCTCGGCGAGCAGGTCCTGGCGCCCGCGCATCCAGGTCGTCATGACGAAGAACACCGACACCGCGACCCCGAGCGGGAACCAGCCGCCCTCGACGATCTTGGTCAGGTTGGCGCTGAGCAGCGCGAGGTCGACGGTGATCAGCAGCGCGAACAGCGGCAGCGCAATCCGCTTGCGCCAGCGCGCGATGCCGATCACGAAGACGAACGCCAGGACGGTATCGAGCGTCATGGTGCCGGTGACCGCGATGCCGTAGGCGGTCGCCAGATGGGTCGAGCTCTGGAAGCCGAGGACCAGCGCGATCACGCCGACCATCAGGAGGAAGTTGATCTGCGGCACGAAGATCTGGCCGATCTCCATCTCCGAGGTATGGCGGATGTGGAAGCGCGGCAGATAGCCGAGCTGGATCGCCTGGCGCGTCATCGAGAAGGCGCCCGAGATCACCGCCTGCGAGGCGATCACCGTGGCGATCGCGGCCAACACCACCAGCGGGTAGAGGAGCCATCCCGGCGCGAGCAGGAAGAACGGGTTCTCGACCGCGCCGGGCGTGCGCAGCAGCAGCGCGCCCTGGCCGAAATAATTGAGCAGCAGCGCGGGGAACACGTAGCCGAGCCACGCCGTGCGGATCGGCGTCCGGCCGAAATGGCCCATGTCGATATAGAGCGCCTCGGCGCCGGTCACCGCGAGCACGACGGCGCCGAGCAGCACGAAGCCGCCGGTCGGGTTGGTGACGAGCAGCGCGATGCCGTAGGCCGGGTTGAGCGCGAGCAGGATCTCGGGCTCGATGGCAATCTCGGCGGCGCCGAGCAGGGCCAGCACCGCGAACCACACCATCATGATCGGGCCGAACAGCCGCCCGACGTGGGCGGTGCCGTGGCGCTGCATCACGAACAGGCCGACCAGCAGCAGGATCGTGATCGGGATGACGTAGGGCTCGAAGAACGGCGTCGCGACCTTGAGGCCCTCGACCGCGCTCAGCACCGAGATCGCCGGCGTGATCACGCCGTCGCCGTAGAACAACGCCGCGCCCATGAGGCCGGCCGCGAGGACCCAGCGATGCCGCCGGTTGCCCGGCTGGGTGGCGCGCAACGCCAGCGCGGTCAGCGCCAGGATGCCGCCTTCGCCGCGGTTGTCCGCGCGCATCATCACGATCACGTACTTGACGGTGACGACGATGAACAGCGCCCAGGCGATCAGCGACAGCACGCCGTAGATGGTGGCGTGGTTGACCCCGCCCATGCCCTCCAAGCACTGCTTCACGGTGTAGAGCGGCGACGTGCCGATGTCGCCGTAGACCACGCCGAGCGCGCCGAGAATCAAAGTTTGCCGCGACGTCAGTTGGTGCGGCGGGGCCGATTGGGTCAGGGAAGCGGGCATGCTCGGGCGGGGCGGTGACGGGTGCTATGACGGCGCCGTCGATGATGCGGCGTCAATGGTTTAGAACATTTTGTCGCCGACCACACAGGGACCGTCCCCCCGGGAGCCGCAATCTACAAGACTTGGTGGCTCGTTTCGACGGACCGCCCTATTAGTAATTGCCGGTGTGCCGCCCGCACCGGTCACGATCGAGCTGATATGGCCGACGGCGAGCGCACGGTCGAGAAACCACGCCCCGGGCGCCGCCGCATCCGGCGCGGGCCGTTGGGGTTTCTCGGCCCCGGCCTGATCGCCGGCGCGTCCGATGACGACCCCAGCGGCATCGCGACCTACTCCCAGGTTGGCGCCCAGTTCGGCTACGGCATGGCCTGGCTGCTGCTGTTCAGCTACCCCCTGATGGCCGCGATCCAGGAGATCAGCGCGCGCATCGGCCGGGTCACCGGGCACGGCATCGCGGGAAATATTCGCGCGCATCACTCGGCGGCGCTGCTGCGCGCGGTCGTGGCGCTCTTGGTGATCGCCAACGTCATCAATCTGGGCGCCGATCTCGGCGCCATGGCCGAGGCACTGCGCCTGATCGTCGGCGGGCCGGCGCAGCTCTATGTGGTCGGCTTCGCCGTGCTGTGCGCCGGGCTCGAGGTGTTTGCGCGCTATGCGCGCTACGTCATGCTGCTCAAGTGGTTGACCGTGTCGCTGCTCGCCTACGTCGCGACCGTGCTGGTCGTCGAGGTGCCGTGGGGCGAGGTCGCCTACCGCACCGTCGTGCCGGAGCTGTCGTGGGATCGCGCGCATCTGGTGGCGATCGTCGCCGTGCTCGGCACCACGATCAGCCCCTACTTGTTCTTCTGGCAGGCCTCGCAGGAGGCCGAGGATGCCCATGGACGGCTGCTGCGGCTGCGCCAGGCGTCGGCCGAGCTCATGCGCATCCGCGTCGACACCTATGTCGGCATGGGGCTGTCCAACCTCGTCGCGCTCTTCATTGTGATCACGACCGCGGCGACGTTGCATGCGCACGGCGTCACGGACATCCAGACCTCGGCGCAGGCCGCCGAGGCGCTGCGGCCGATCGCCGGGTCCTTCGCGTTCGTCTTGTTCGCCGCCGGCATCATCGGCACCGGGCTGCTCGCCATCCCGGTGCTCGCCGGCTCGGCGGCCTATGCCTTGGGCGAGGCGTTCCGCTGGCCGATCGGCCTGGCGCGCCGGCCGCGCCAGGCCAAGGCGTTCTACGCCGCGGTCGCGCTCGCGACCATGCTCGGCACATTGATCGACGTCGTCGCGCTCGACCCGATCAAGGCGCTGTTCTGGAGCGCGGTGCTCAACGGCATCGTCGCGGTGCCCGTGATGGTCGTGATGATGCGCATCGCCGTACAGCCGGCGGTCATGGGCCGGTTCGTCCTGCCCCGGTCGCTGTGGCTGATGGGCTGGCTGGCGACCGCCGCGATGGCCGTCACCGTGGCGACGATGTTCGCGACCGCGCTGGGCTGAGCGCGCCCGGACCGGCGGTCAGTCGCAGTAGTCCGGCTCGCTGCGGTCGAGCATCCGCTTGAGCGCCGCGAAGTGGTGCTCGCAGGCCGGCTTGCCGCCATAGACCGGCGAGTCGCCGTACTGCGCGATGGTCTTGTTGACGATCGCGTCGGGCACGCGCCGGCGCGGCTGGCCGGTCCACATGGCGTAGAGCTGCACCTGGCAGGCGCGCTCGAGATAGAACAGCCGGTCGTACGCCGCGGCGACGCTGGCGCCGCACACCGCGACGCCGTGGTTGCCCATGAACAGCACCGTCCTCTCCGGACCCAGCACCGAGGCCAGGCGCTCGCCCTCGACCGGATCGAACGCCAGGCCGGTGTACTCCTGGTCGTAGACGACCTCGTCGAGGAAGCCGATCTCGGTCTGGCCGATCGGCTCGATGCGCGGATCTTCGAGTCGCGCCAAGGCGCTGGCATACGGCTGGTGGGTGTGGAACACCGCCGCGGCGTTGTTGGGCAGCAGGCGGTGCATCGGCGCATGGATGCAGAACGCCGAGCGCTCGACCTCGCCGCTGCCGCTCAGCACCCGGCCGTCGACGCAGTCGACCTCAAGAAGGCAGCTCGCCGTCACCTCCGACCAGTGCAGCCCGAACGGGATCTGGTAGTAGCGGTCGGGCTTGCCCGGCACCGCCAAGGTCAGGTGGTTGAAGATGCCCTCGCTGAAGCCCTGGAGGTGGGCCAGCCGATGCGCCGCCGCGAGATCGACCCGCGCTTGCCATTCGGCCGAATCGGGCTGGGTCTTGCGGGCCTTGGGGGAAACCAGCTGCACGGGCCTGCTCCTTCGAATCGTGGACCGCGCAGAGTAGGGCCGCGCTGGCACCCAGGCAAGCCGAGCACCCGTGCACGGCACGCATGGCGCGTCGAGCGTCAGCGCGGCAGGGGCGGAAGCCCCGCGAGCGCCAACAACGTCAAGCGCGGCGGGTGCCAAGCTCGCGCTAGGGTGTTTGTGGCGCTCGCGGGGGCTGCGCCCCCTGCCGCGCGGTGCCGAGCGCGGCGTTGACCCGCGGCATCACCTGCTCGGCCATCAGCTGCATCGAGCGCTTGCCGAGCGCCGGGTCGACCCAGTCGTGGCAGGCGTAGAGCAGGGTGCCGAAGTCGCCGGTCGTCTCGCGAAACTTGAGCAGCTGTTCGACCACGCTGTCGACCGTGCCGGCGATCACCAGCCGGCTGGTCACGGCATCCGGCGTGATGGTGCTGTCGGGCTCGCTCTGGTCGAGCTTGAACAGGTTCGAGCGGCCGCCGAAGCCGACCAGCTTGCGCACCAGCTGCTTGAAGTAGAAGTGGTAGGGCCCCTCGCGGCCGTGGCCGTAGCGTTGCGCGGTCGCCGCGTCGTCGGCGACGAAGATGCTCTTGGCGATGCGCCATTCGGCGGGTGCCGCGACCGCGCCGGCATTCTTGCGGCCCTCGACGTAGCGCGGCCAGTGCGTCGCCACCCACTCGGGGAGCAGGAAGTTGGCCGAGATCGGCGTCCAACCGCGCTCGGCGGCCGCGGTCACGCCCTTCGAGTGCGGCGCCACCGCGGTGATCACGATCGGCGGATGCGGTGACTGATACGGCTTGATGATCGATCCCTGGCCGATCTCCGGGATCATGGTCTGGCCGGTCGTCACGCTGAAATATTTCCCGCTCAGATCGTACGGGGCGGTGCCGGCCCAGATCGCCAACACCATGTCGATCGCCTCGACGAAGATCTCGTTGCGATCCTTCTTGTAGTTGCCGAACACCTCGGCGTCCGACATCAGCCCGCCCGGGCTGATCCCCATGATGAAGCGCCCGCGCAGCATGTGGTCGAGCATCGCGACCTGCGCCGCGATCGCCGCCGGGTGCGAGTTCGGCATGTTGACCGTGCCGCTGCCGAGCACGATCGATTTGGTGTCGTGCGCCAGGCTGGCGAGAAACATCAGGCACGAGGTGACGTTCTCGGCCAGGTCGGTGACGTGCTCGCCGACGAACGCCTCGCAGAAGCCCAGCTTCTCGGCGAGGAGAATCGCTTCGCGGTCCTCCGGCAGGGTCTGCCACGGCAGCCGCTCCGGCGGGTGCAGCGGCATCATGAACATGCCGAGCTTCATCGCGCGCTCACGCCACCGTCTCGATGTTGCCGCTGGCGGCCGATTTGAAGATCGCCTCGAGCGCCGCGATGTTCCAGATCATCTGCTCCTGCGGCACCGCGTAGGGCGCGCGGCCGGCGGCGGCGTCGGCGAACGCCTCGAGATTGTCGCGCACCGCGAACGCGGTGCCGTAGTCGACGGTCTCGACCGTGCCGGCCTCCAGGCACTTGAGCAGGGTCCACCCTTTGGGGTCCTGCGGGTGGCTCTTGTCGCGCACCTCGACCCACCCCTTGCTGCCGTAGACGGCAAACCGGCCATCAAACGGCGTCGCCAGGATGGCGCTGATCAGCGCGGTGGCGCCGCTCTTGAAGTCGACCAGGATCGCCAAGGTGTCGCCGTTGGCGAGATTGCTGCCGAGCCGGCGCACGGTGGCGAGCACGCGCTTGGCCGGGCCGCACAGGCCCACGGACAGATCGAGCATGTGGATGCCGGTCGCGGTCATCGGGCCGGCCGGCGCCTCGGTGCTCGACAGCCGCCAATTGTCCGGCGCCAGGCTCAAGAACAGGTTCTGGCTGAAGTTGGCCTCGATCTGCAGCAGGGTGCCGAGCGCGCCCGCCGTGGCCAAGCGCTGGATCTCGAGCATGGGCGGCTCAAACCGCCGCTCGTGGCCGACCGCCAGCGCGACACGATTGGCGTTGCACGCCGCCACCGCGCGCTCGACGTCGGCGCGCGACAGCGACAGCGGCTTCTCGCAGAACACGTGCTTCTTGGCGGTGGCGGCGCGCACGATCTGGTCGGTGTGCAAGGTGTGCGGCGTGCACAGGATCACGGCCTGCACGGCGGGATCGCCGAGCGCGGCGTCGAGCTCACTGGCGAATGCGACCCCGTGCTCGCGCGCGATCGCCGCGGACTCCGGGTTGACGTCGATCGCCTTGACGATGCGGAGCTTGGCGTTGCCGTGCAGCAGCGTGAGGATCGTCCTGCCCCACCAGCCGAGCCCGACGATCGCGGCGTTGACCATGACGGATCTCCTAGCGGGCGGCCGCCGCCGGGGCCGGGCGCGCGCCCTGCAGCGGCAAGCTGATCGGCTCGTTGAGCTCGGCCGACAGGTCGGCGGCGGTGTAGACTTCCATCACGAGGCGCGCCTGCTCGGGCGTCACCAGCGGCGCGCGGTCGCGCAGCACGGCGTCGACGAACTGCAGGGTCTCGGTCGCCATCGGGCCGGCGAACACGTGGCCGACCGGCTCGCCCGGCATGGTCGACAGCGGGAACGTCGCGCCCCGCGTCATGGTGTTGAGCACGACGTCGCGATGGCTGTCGTCGATCACCAGCGAGCCCTCGCTGCCGAGGAACTCGATCCAGGTGTGCGAGAAGTTGGGATGGCCGGGCGGCATGATCCAGGCGCCGCCGACCGTGACGGTGGTGCCGTCGTCCATGGTCACCAGGGTCCACTGGATGTCGGGCGTGCCCGGCTGGGTCTCGTTGCGGACCCGCAGCACGGACTGTGAGTACACGCGCACCGGCTTGGCCGGCGCGAGGCACCACAGCACGAAATCGAGATCGTGGGTCGACTCCATCGC
>JACQAI010000359.1 GCA_016195115.1 Pseudomonadota bacterium | reverse complement strand
GGCGCGGTGTAGAAGATGGTGACCTTGTGCTTGTCGACGACCTGCCAGAAGCGCGATGAGTCCGGGTAGTTGGGCACGCCCTCGAACATCAGGGTGGTGGCGCCGTTGGCCAGCGGACCGTAGACGATGTAGCTGTGGCCGGTGACCCAGCCGACATCGGCGGTGCACCAGAAGATGTCGCCGTCGTGATAGTCGAACACGTACTGGTGGGTCAGCGACGTGTACAGGAGATAGCCGCCGGTGGTGTGCAGCACGCCCTTGGGTTTGCCGGTCGAGCCCGAGGTGTAGAGGATGAACAGCGGGTCCTCCGCGCTCATCTCCTCGGGCGGGCAGTCGGCCGAGACCTTGGCGGCTTCGTCGTGCAGCCAGACGTCGCGGCCGGCCGTCATCGCGATCGCGCCGCCGGTGTGCTTGACCACGATCACGCGCTTGACCGAGGGGCTCGACTGCAGCGCCTCGTCGGCGTTGGCCTTGAGCGGGATCTTGCGGCCGCCGCGCAAGCCCTCGTCGGCCGTGATCATCACGTTGGAATCGCAGTCCTGGAGGCGGTTGGCCAGGCTGTCGGGCGAGAAGCCGCCGAACACCACCGAATGGATCGCGCCGATGCGCGCGCAGGCGAGCATGGCGTAAGCCGCCTCGGGGATCATCGGCAGATAGATCGTCACGCGGTCGCCGCGCTTGACGCCGTTGGCCTTCATCACGTTGGCGAGCTTGCAGACTTCGCGGTGGAGCTCCGCATAGGTGATGTGCTGGTGCACCTTGGGATCGTCGCCCTCCCAGATGATCGCGGTCTGGTTGGCGCGCTTGGCCAGGTGGCGGTCGATGCAGTTGGCGCTGGCGTTGAGCGTGCCGTCGGCGAACCATCGGACGTGGACGTCGCCCGTGAAGCTGGTGTCCTTGACGGTCTTGAACGACTTGATCCAGTCGATCCGCTTGGCCTGCTCGGCCCAGAAGGCGTTGGGCTCGGCGAGCGATTGCGCGTACATCCGCTGATAGGCGGCCTTGTCGGCCCAGGCCGATTTGGCCCAGCCGGCGGACACGTCGAACAGGCTGACGTCGGGCATGGCGATCGTTTCCTCCGGCGCCGGGCAAGCGCCGCGGCCGCTTTTGTCGCCGGCGGTGCCGGCATAGGCTCGGATTTCTACCGCCAAAGCCGGCCGGTCTCAAGCCGACCCCCCATTCGACCTTGGTCGGTTGCCAGGACGGATGACAGCCCCGGCCGGCTTGCCCAAGATCAGCGCGATGCGCTCGAGACCGATGATCGCCGCCCTGGCCCTGGGGTCGATGCTCGTCCTCTTGCTGGTCGGCGGCGCACGCGCCCAACCGGTGCCGGCCGGCCCGCCAGCGGTCGCCTCGCCGGCCGAGATCGACGCCCTGGTGAAGACGCTCGACGATCCCGCCGCGCGCGCCAAGCTGGTCGAGCAGCTCCGCATCCTGGCGGCCGCGCAGCAGCCCGCGACCCCGCTGCCGGGCGGTCCCGCCGGCATGGTCGCGCGATTCCTCGCCGACGTCTCGGCGGGCATCGCGGCGATCGGCGGCGATCTGGCGGCCGCGGCGCTGGCGCTGCAGGACCTGCCGCGGGTCGGCGCGTGGCTCGATCGCCAGATGCGCGATCCCGATCTGGTCGGGCAGTGGGCTATTCTGATCGCCAAGCTGGCCGCCGTGCTGGTGGCGGCGCTGCTCGCCGAGTGGCTGGTCGAGCGCGCGACACGCGGCGCGCGCGACCAGTTCGATGCAGCGCGCGCCGCCGACGTCGCCGGCGAGGCCTCACTGTCGCTGCGCTGGGGCGGCCTCGCCGTGCGCGCGGTCCTCGGGCTAGTACCGATCCTCGCCTTCATCGCCGTTGCCTACCTGGCGCTGGCGGTGGTCCGGCCCGATCCGGTCACCCGGCTGGTCGTGCTCGCGGTGATCCACGCCAACGTGCTGGCGCGCGCGATCCTGGCGGTGGCGCGCCTGGCGCTGGCGCAGCGCGACACCCGCTATCGCCTGCTGCGGCTGTCCGAGGAGTCGGCGGCCTACGCCTATCTGTGGATCCGCCGTCTGGTCGCGGTGGTGCTCTACGGCTTCTTCCTGATCGAGGCCGGACTGCTGCTCGGGCTGCCGGCCAGCGCCTACAACGTCGCGCTGCGCGTCCTCGGTCTGGTGTCGGCGACCATGGTCGTGCTGCTGATTTTGCAGAACCGCTTGGCGGTCGCCGACTGGCTGCGCGGCGACGCGCGTAACGACGCGATGCCGGCGCCGATGCGGTTCGGCCGACGCCTTGCCGACGTCTGGCACATCCTGGCGATCCTCTATGTCGCGGCGGTCTATCTCGTGTGGGCGCTCGGCGTGCCCGGCGGCTTCGCCTATCTGAGCCGCGCCACCGCGCTGACCTTGCTGATCCTCGCCCTGGCGAGCGTCGCCACGGCGCTGCTGCGTCGGGCGATCGGCCGCGGTTTCGCGGTCGGCGCCGACCTGACGCAGCGCCTGCCCGGCCTCGAGGCGCGCGCCAACCGCTATCTGCCGGTGCTGAGCGCAGTGCTGCGCGGCACGCTCTACCTGGTCGCCGCGGTCGCCGTGCTGGAGAGCTGGGGTGCCGACTCGTTCGGCTGGCTCGGCTCCGAGGTCGGACGACGGACGCTGTCGAGCCTGCTGACGATCCTGGTCGTGCTGACGGTCGCGGCGATCTGCTGGGAGCTGCTGACCGCGGTGATCGAGCGCTATCTGGGCGAGCTCGACGCCGGCGGCACCCAGCCGGCGCGCAGCGCGCGGACGCGCACCTTGCTGCCGCTGCTGCGCAACGCCTCGATGATCCTGATCATCGTGATGGTCGGCTTGATCGTGCTGTCGGAGATCGGCGTCGACACCGCGCCGCTGCTCGCCGGCGCCGGCGTCGTCGGTCTGGCGATCGGGTTCGGCGCGCAGACCCTGGTCAAGGACGTCATCACCGGCCTCTTCATCCTGATCGAGGACACCATCAACGTCGGCGACGTGGTCCAGGTCGATCAGCGTACCGGCGCGGTGGAGTCGATCTCGATCCGCTCGATTCGAATTCGCGATGGCGAGGGCGCGGTCCATACGGTGCCGTTCAGCGCCGTCAGCACGGTCAAGAACCTGACCAAGGATTTCAGCTACTACGTGTTCGACATCGCGGTCGGCCAGTCGGCCGACCTCGGCGCGGTGATCACGCTGCTGCGCGGCATCGATGACGCGATGCGCGCCGACCCGGCCTATCAGATCGATATTCTCGAGGCGCTCGACATCCAAGGCGTCGACAAGCTGGTCGACGGCGGACTGGTGATGCGCGCGCGCGTCAAGACGCGTCCGGGGCGGCAATGGACGGTCGGGCGGGAGTTCAACCGGCGGATCGCGACCGAGCTTGCGGCCGCGGGCGTGCCCGCGCCGGTGCCGTTGCGCGCGGTCCAGATGCTCGGGGCGGCGGCAACGCCGGCGGCCGGCGGCGCGGCGGGGTAGCGCGGCAGGGGCGGCAGCCCCGCGAGCGCCTGAAAGACAGCCGCGCCGGCTACTTCTTTACCGGCTCGTCGGCCTTGGGATAGCCGAATTCGACGCGCGCGTTCGGGTTGCCCGACCTGGCGTCCTCGATCATGCCGGTACGATGCTGGCGATAGACGCTGCGCAAGGTGGCGTAGAAGTCGAGCGAGTTGCGCTCGAGGTCGTCGAGCGTGTCGATATTGCGGCTGCGCTCGTCGACGCCCTGGGTGCCGCTGCGGCCGAGGTTGGCGACCGTCACAGCCGGGCCCGACATCCAGGTCAGCGGATTGGCGGCGAAGCTCACCACCAGCCCGACCGTGTCGCGCACGTTCGACGGCCCGAAGATCGGCAGCGTGATGTACGGCCCCTCGGCGATGCCCCAGACGCCGAGCGTCTGGCCAAAATCGGCATCGTGGTGCGGCAGGCCCCAATCGGCGGCCATGTCGAAGAAGCCCGCGGCGCCGAAGGTGGTGTTGATGAAGAAGCGCGTGCTGGCCGTGAGCGCGCGCGTCGTGTTGCCCTGGAGCAGGTCGTTGAACCCGACCCAAGGCTCGTCGAGGTTGGTCAGGAAATTGTGGACGCTGCGGCGCACGGCGCCCGGGACGGTGTCCTGATAGGCCTGCGCGACCGGCTTGAAGAGATTGCGGTCGAACCCCTGGTTGAAGCCGAACACCGCGCGGTTGGTCGGCTCGCCCGGGTCGTTGACCTTGTCAAACTCGGTCTGGGCCTCCGGCTCGGTTGGCCGGGTTGCGCAGGCGCCGAGCGCCAGCCCGACGGCGAGAAGCCCAATGAACAGCTTATGGCTGATTGTTACCGGCACGGCTTCCACCCTCGGTCGTCACGCTACGGGCCCGACAGGATCGCCGCCCGGTATCCAACTGCCATTAAGCCGATTACCAAATGGTTGCCAAGCGGGTTTGCGCCCTTACGCGCCTCAATCGTACAGAAAACTGATTGGGATCTCGATGGCGTACGAATCCCCGGGAACGCTCGCCGGCAGGGGCGGCAGCGGCGACGCCCGACGGATCAGGTCGAGCCCGGCCTGGTCCAGGGCGCTGTGGCCCGAGCTGCGCCGGACCTCGGCATTCAGGACCGTGCCGTCGCGGGCGACCGTGAACGCCACGAACACGCGGCCGCTGGTGTGGACGGGATAGTCCTTGATGCGGCGTAGCCGCTTCAGCACCGCCTCGAGATAGTTGGGATCGGTGACCGCGCGTGGCGGCGGCGCGACCGCTGCCACGGCGCTCTCCGGCGGGCGCGCCCCGGCGTTGACGCCCGGGGCCGGCAGGGGGACCGGGGGACGCACCGCTTCGGCACGCGGCGGCGGCTCCGGCGCCGTTTTCAGCGGCTCGGCGGCGCCGACAACCGGGGTCGGCGGCACGGGTGGCGGCGGGGCCGGTGCAGCCGCCACCGTCGGCTCGGCCGGCGGCGGCTCGACGGGGGGCGCGGGCAGTGGCGGAGCGGCGTGCTCCGGGCGCGGCGGGCTGACGTCCGTTCGTGCCACCGGGGACCGCTCGGGCTGCGGGTTGGGCGGCGGGGCGCGCGGGGCCGCCGCGGGCCGACCGCCGTTGCGCGGCCGGCTCGGGGACTTGATCACGAGCTCGTCCATCAAGGCGGCAGTACGCCGGGCCTCGAGCAGGCCGGCGATCGCCGTGCGGCTGGCTGTCGAATCCCAGTCGATGGCGGCGTGCCCGGTGCGCCGAGGCGTATCCTGCAGCACGGTCACGGCGATCGGCGTCTCGTCGCGATCGCGCGGGTCGCTTCGATGCCGCGCCCACAGACCGCCCAGAACGCCGACCTGCAGC
>JACQAI010000358.1 GCA_016195115.1 Pseudomonadota bacterium | reverse complement strand
CCGGGCGCGCACGGTGCCTATCCGCATCTCAGCCGCAGCGCGACCAAGATCGCGGCACGGTTGGTCACCGAGCTCGAATCCCTGGAGACGCTGACGCCGCAGATGCCCGAGCAAGTCGCCCGGGTCATGGACGACCCGGCGGTGCGCGCGGCGATCGAGCGCGGCCTGGGCAAGGGCGCGACCGACGTGGTGCCGCGGCTGACCGTCAACATCGGCGTGCTGCAGGGCGGTGTGAAGGTCAACATGCTGCCCGGCGAGGCAGTGATCGAGGCCGATCTGCGCCTGCCGGTCGGGCTGCCGCGCGCCGCGGTGCTGGCGGCGGTGGAGAAAATCCTCGCGCGCTATCCCGAGGTCACGATGGAGCAGGGCAAGAGCCAGAATTTCGACGCCACCTGGTCCGACCCCGAGCACGCCATGGTCGCCATCGTGCAGCGCAACGTCGAGGCCGCGCTCGGCTTCCGGCCGCCCGCGATCGTCACGCTCGGCGGCACCGACTGCCGCTTCTGGCGCGCGCGCGGCGTGCCGGCTTATGTCTACGGTTGCTCACCCGACCGCATGGGCGCGCCCGACGAGCGCGTGCCGATCGATGAATTTTTGCACATCGTCAGAATCCACGCGCTCGCGGCCTTCGACTATCTCGGTTGAGCGTGCGGATTCCGCAATGGAGTCAAATGCTTCGCCCGAGATAAGCGTGGCTTAAGCTGGCGGGCGCGCAATCGAACGTGCCGGGCGGGACCGATTCCGATTAGCGGAACGCGGGTGGCACCTCCGCCGCGGCCGGAGAGCGACATGACGAATGCCAAGAGAATCTCGGCTGGTCAGCGCTTCATGGCGAGCGACTTGACGGTCGGCAGCGCGCGCAGCGTCGGGCAGTGGGAAGTCACCCAGACGTTCGAGGGCGGCGACGGCCTCGCCTACGCCCGGATCGCCAACACGCTCGACCGCAGCCGGGTCAAGACGTTGGCCGAAGGCGCCTTGCTCGACCGCCACCTGTTCCGCCGCGTCGACTGACGCGTCGTCCGCGTCAGCGCGCCTGCACGCTGGACGTGATCGACGCCACCACCTTGGACGCCATCGCGAACTCGGCGGCGCGGTCGCCGATATGGTGCCGCTGAGCGATCCAGGCGAAGTCGGTATAGACGGTCCAAACGGCACCCTGCGCGTCTTGGTGGACCAGCAGGCGCACCGGCCAATCCAACCCGGAGGCCGGGTTCGAGCTCAGGAACAGCGTGCCGAGCGGCGGGTTGCCGAACACCAGCAGGGTCGAGGGCAGCAGCGTGACCCCGGCCTTGGCGGCGAGCGCGGATTGGTCGGTCTCCGAGAAGAACATGATGCCTTTGGCGGCGATGTCCTGCTTCAGGCGCGCGATGGTCTCGGCCATCGGGTAGGCGCTCTTGACCCGGACGATGCCGTCGAGCTCGTCGGCCTTGGCGGCGCCGGTGAGGGCGAGCGCCACCACGACGAACGCGGTTGAGCAGAACGTGGCGATACGGGGGAACATGGCGGTCTCCTGGGGCGGGTTTCACTGCGCGCCAGCATGGCGCGGTCCCCGGCAGCGAAAAAATGCCGATCGGTCATGAAATCGATGCGCGCGCCCGTTCGGGTAGAATGCGACGGCAGCAGGCGCGGAGGCGGCGATGATCGAAGGCGTGAGCGCGATCACCTTGGCGACCCACGACATGGCGCGCGCCGTGGCGTTCTATGCGGCGCTCGGCTTCGGGCTCAAGTTCGGCGGCCCGGGGGCGCCGTTCTCGAGCTTCCACGCCGGCCGCGGCTACCTGAACCTGACCGCCGAGCCGGCTGCGCGCGCCTGGTCGTGGTGGGGCCGCGCAATCTTCTATGTCGACGACGTCGACGCCCAGCATGCCCGCGCGCTCGCCGCTGGCCTGGCGCCCGAATTCGCGCCGCGTGACGCGCCGTGGGGCGAGCGCTACTTCCACATCACCGACCCTGACGGCCACGAGCTCAGCTTCGCCCGGCCGTTGTAGGCGCGGCGCCACGTCGCTTGGACCACAGCCTCATGAAGGCGTAGGCTTGCCCCAGCACCCCCCTGGCGGAGGAGGCAACCATGCCCGAGGCACCGTCGCTCACCGCGCTGGCATCGCGTTTCATCGAGCTTGAGTCGCTGCCTTGGATCCAAACCGGGCCGGGCAACAGGATGAAGGTGCTCTATCACGATCCCGCCACCGACATGCTCACCATCCTGGCCAAGCTCGAGCCGGGCGCCGGCATTCCCGCGCACGTGCACGAGGATCTGGAGCAAACCTTCGTGCTCGAAGGCTCGCTGGTCGATCAGGAAGGCGAATGCACGGCCGGCAATTTCGTCATTCGCGCCAAGGGCAGCCGCCACGCGCCGACGGCGCCCCGCGGCTGCACCATGCTGGTGTTCTTCATGAAGGCGACCGCCGGGCTCAAGAAGGCGCTGCTCAAGCCCGCTTGACGTGGGGCACCGTGCCCTACCGAACGCCGCGCAGCGACAGCTCCGGGGCGCGGTGGCAGCTCACCCAGTGATCGGGCGCGATTTCATGTAAGGGCGGGTCCTCGACGCGACAGCGCGCCTCGGCGTACTGGCAGCGCGGGTGGAAGCGGCAGCCGGGCGGCGGATGGGCAGGGTCGGCGATCTCGCGCTCGAGGATGACGCGCTCGGCGCGGATGCGCGGGTCGGGCTTGGGCACTGCCGACAGCAGCGCCTCGGTGTAGGGATGGCGCGGCGTCGTGTAGAGCGCCTGGGTGCTGGCGATCTCGACGATGCGGCCGACATACATCACGGCGACGCGGTCGGCGACGTGCTTGACCACGCTGAGGTCGTGCGCCACGAACAAATAGGTCAGGCCGAGCCGGTCCTGCAGATCGATTAGCAGGTTGAGGATCTGGGCCTGCACCGAGACGTCGAGCGCCGAGACCGGCTCGTCGGCGACGAT
>JACQAI010000357.1 GCA_016195115.1 Pseudomonadota bacterium | reverse complement strand
GCCCGCCGCGGCGGCGGCACGCGCCAGCGCCGCCTCGACCGCGACGGGATCGGGCGGCTCGGTGGCGTAGGCCTCGAGCCGCCAGTCGCCGCCCGGCACGATCTCGAACGCCGCGATCGCGACCGCAAAGCCGTCGAGCGCCGCGCTCCAGCGCTCGACCTCCGCGCGCTTGGTCACCAGCTCGATCTTGTAGCCCGAGTTCACGTTACGATTGAAGGAAGGTCTCAGCGCAGAGGACGCGGAGGGTGCGCGGAGGACGCGGAGGAAGGGAAGGGGGATCGGGGAGATGAGAGGGGATCGGGGGGATGGCGCGCGAAGCGCTCTCCTTCATCCCCCCGATCCCCATTGTTGGCTGCCGGGGCTGCGCCCCGGCGTAGGGGATTGCTCCTCTGCGTCCCCTGCGCATCCTCCGCGTCCTCCGCGCTAAAACCTTCAATCTCGGTGGCGCGGCCGTCGATCACCGGCCCGCGCATGCCGGCGCGGCCGCGGCCGTAGTTGCCGCCGGGGCCGGTGTCGCGGCCGCGGCTGGTCCAGGTCGGGCCCCAGTGGGCGGCCCCAGGCGCGTTGCGTTGCGCGACGCGCTGCACTGGCTCCCAGGCCTGGCTGTCGGCCATGCCGCCGCCGTAGAGGCCGGTCGCGCTGTCGTGCGTGAGATGGGCCTGCGGCAGCTCGCCGAGAAAACGCGACGGCAGCGCGGTTTGCCACTGGTTGTGGATGCGCCGGTTGGCGGCGTAGCAGATGAACGCCCGTTGCCGGGCGCGCGTCAGCCCGACATAGGCGAGCCGGCGCTCCTCCTCGAGGCCGCGCGCGCCGCTCTCGTCGAGCGCGCGCTGGTGCGGGAACAGGCCTTCCTCCCAGCCGGGCAGGAACACGCAGTCGAACTCCAGGCCCTTGGCGCTGTGCAAGGTCATGAGCACGACCTGGTCGGCGCTGGCGTCCTCGTTGCGCTCCATCACCAGGCTGACGTGCTCGAGGAAGCCGCCGAGGTTCTCGAACTCCTCCAAGGCGCTGACCAGCTCTTTCAGGTTCTCGAGCCGGCCCGGCGCCTCGGGCGATTTGTCGAGCTGCCACATTCGGGTGTAGCCGCTTTCGTCGAGCACGGTCTCGGCGAGCTCGCCGTGCTCCATGCGGTCGGCCAGCGCGCGCCAGCGGTCGAAATCGGTGATCAGCGCACCCAAGGTCTTGCGCGCCGCCGGCTTGAGCTCGTCGGTGCCGACCAGGCGGTGCGCCGCGGCGAACAGCGAGGTGCCATCGGCGCGCGCGGCGCGGTGCAGTGCCTGCACGGTGGCGTCGCCGAGGCCGCGCTTGGGCACGTTGACGATGCGCTCGAAGGCGAGGTCGTCGTCGGGCTGCGCGACCATGCGGAGATAGGCGATCGCGTCGCGGATCTCGGCGCGCTCGTAGAAGCGCAAGCCCCCGATCACGCGATACGGCACGCCCAAGGTCATCAGGCGTTCTTCGAATTCGCGGGTCTGAAACCCGGCGCGCACCAGGATGGCGATCGCGCGCAGCTGGGTGCCGTGGCGCTGCAGCGCCTCGATCTCGTCGCCGACGCGCCGCGCCTCCGCCTCGCCGTCCCAGGTGCCCAGCACCGTGACGGGGTCGCCCTCGCCGGCCTCGGTCCACAAAGTCTTGCCCAGGCGGTCGCGGTTGTTGGCGATCAGGCCCGAGGCGGCGGCGAGGATGTGGCCGGTCGAGCGATAGTTCTGCTCCAGCCGCACGATGCGCGCGCCGGGGAAATCCTTCTCGAAGCGCAGGATGTTGCCGATCTCGGCGCCGCGCCAGCCATACACTGATTGATCTTCATCGCCGACGCAGCAGATGTTGTGGTGCTTCTGCGCGAGCAGCCGCAGCCACAGATACTGCACGACGTTGGTGTCCTGATATTCGTCGACCAGCAGGTAGCGGAAGCGCTGTTGGTAGATCTCGAGGATCTCGGGCCGCGCCGTGAACAGCCCGACCGTGTGCAGCATGAGGTCGCCGAAGTCGCAGGCGTTGAGCGTGCGCAGGCGCTCCTGGTAGGCGCGGTAGAGCGCGATGATGCGGCCGCCGGCGAGCTCGCCGGCCTCATCGGCCGCGACCTTGTCCGGCGGCAGTGCGCGGTCCTTCCAGCGTTCGATGACGCCGAGCAGGACGCGCGCCGGCCAGCGCTTCTCGTCGATGCGCTCGGCCGCGAGCAGTTGTTTGAGCAGGCGGAGCTGATCGTCGGTGTCGAGGATCGTGAAGTTGTTCTTCAAGCCGACCAGCTCGGCGTGGCGGCGCAGGATGCGCGCGGCGAGCGCGTGGAAGGTGCCGATCCACAGATCCTGCGCCATCGGCCCGATCAGGTCGGCGACGCGGTCGCGCATCTCGCGCGCCGCCTTGTTCGTGAAGGTGACCGCGAGGATCTGCGACGGCCAGGCGCGCCGCGTGTGGATGATGTGGCCGAGCCGGGTCGTCAGCACGCGGGTCTTGCCGGTTCCAGCGCCCGCAAGGACGAGCAGCGGCCCGTCGAGCGCCTGCACTGCGGCGGCCTGCGCCGGGTTCAAGGTCGCGAGGTAGGGGAAATTGCTGGCGGGCGGCGCGGGCGCCGGCGTCATGGACATGGCACGAGGATATAGCGTGCCGGGCGGCCTCAGGGAACGGCTGGGCAGGGGGCCGCGGCAAACAGGCAACGCGGCCGAGCGTTTGCATGGCATAATGAGACGGCAGGAGGATAGCGATTCGCCATGGGCTCGGGTCTGACGCGCTGGCTGGTGGTTTTCCTGGGCGTTCTGCTGCTCGGCGGCACCCGGAGCGTCGCCGACGACAAGATGCCGAGCGCCTCGCCCGAGATGCTGCGCGCGGTCGTGCAGCT
>JACQAI010000356.1 GCA_016195115.1 Pseudomonadota bacterium | reverse complement strand
GTTGAGGCTTAGGGTGGACCGCGCCCGCCGTCGGACGCCTGCCCCAACTCCCGACCAACCCGCTTGCCGCGCCGCACCGCCCGCCCCAGCCCCCGCGCCGACGACAGCCTCGAGGCGCTCGCGACCGCGATCGGCGCCGGCGACATCGCGGCGCTGGCGCGTGCCATCACGCTGATCGAATCAACCCGCGCCGATCACCGGACGCGCGCCGACGGGTTGCTCGAGCGCCTGCTCGGCGCGCCGGCGGCAGCGACGCGGACGAGCCTGCGCGTCGGCATCTCGGGCGCGCCGGGGGTCGGCAAGTCGACCCTGATCGAGCGCTTCGGCCTGCACCTGATCGACCAAGGCCACCGCGTCGCGGTGCTCGCGATCGATCCGTCGTCCAAGCGCTCGGGCGGCGCCATCCTGGGCGACAAGACGCGCATGCCCGACCTGGCGCGCCATCCCCGCGCGTTCATCCGGCCGTCGCCGTCGGGCGGCGTGCTGGGCGGCGTCGCGCGGCGCACCGCCGAGGCCGTGATCGCGGTCGAGGCCGCGGGCTTCGACGTCGTGATCGTCGAGACCGTCGGGGTCGGCCAGTCCGAAACCGCGGTCGCCGACATGGTCGACCTGTTCTGCCTGATGCTGCAGCCGGGCGGCGGCGATGAGCTGCAAGGGATCAAGAAGGGCGTCGTCGAGCTCGCCGACCTGCTGCTGATCAACAAGGCCGACGGCGAGCTCAAGGCCGCGGCGACGCGCGCCGCTGCCGACTACCACGCGGCGCTGCAGCTGCTGCGTCCGGCCAACCCGCGCTGGCGCCCGCCGGTGCTGCAATGCTCGGCGCTCGACGGTACCGGCATCGCCGAGCTGTGGCAGACCATGGCGCGCTATCGCGACGCCATGACCGCGAGCGGCGACCTCGCGGCACGGCGCAGCGCCCAGGCGCGTGCGCGCATGTGGGCGGAGATCGGCGACGCCTTGCTCGAGCGCGCGCGCAGCGATCGCGCGGTCGCCGCCCTGGTGCCGAGCCTCGAGGCCGAGGTCGGCGCCGGCCGCCTGACCCCCGGCACCGCGGCGCGCCGCCTGCTCGACCGGCTGTTTGGCGGGGGTTGACGATCTATGGTAAATTTACCATATTGCGATGCATGAGCTTCGATGGATGGGTAGCAGCCTCGACGATCTGTCTACCTTTCCAGCGGACATCAAGCGGGCTTTCGGGTTTGCGCTGCGCCAAGTGCAGAAGGGCGAAACGCCACCCAACGCCGCGCCGCTCGCCCAGTTCGGTTCGGGCGTGTTCGAGCTGCGGGAGCGCTTGACCGGTGCCGCGTATCGGAGCGTGTACGTCGTCAGCTTGGGGAGCGCGGTCTACGTGCTCCATGCCTTCAAGAAGAAATCGAAATCAGGCAAAGCGATGCCGCGCGAGGACATCCGTGTGATCGAGCAGCGCTTGAAGCGCGCACGGGCACTCAACGCCGCCGAGCAGGAAGAAGGAACGCAATGACCAGTAAGATCAGGATGACGAAGGGGAGCCGCAACGTCTTTCGCGATCTCGGCTTCAGCGCGGTGGAGGCCGAGGAGGCGTTGGCAAAGTCCGAGCTGATCTCGGCTATCGCCGCGACGATCGCGCACCGCAAGCTGACCCAGATCGAGGCCTCCAAGCTTTGCCGTACCGACCAGCCGACCCTTTCCAAGGTGCTGCGCGGCCGCATGGAGAGCGTCACCATCGACAAACTGACCGCCTGGCTCACGGCACTTGGACGCAATGTCGAAATTCGCGTCCGTCCAGGAATGGCCAAAGGACCGGGTCACCTGATGGTCAACACGCCGCGCGCGAACTGAAGGAGACGCCGTTCGCTCTCCGATCCATCGTAGCGGCATGGATTTCGGGGCTTGGGCTCCGGTGGTTTTCTCGGTCGTGGTGATCGGGGGCGCCTTCGCGGCGGTCCTCTGGCCCCGGAAAGGTGCGCCTCCCGCCTCCCCTGCAGCCCTCTACGGCGACAGCAGCGAACACCGCGGCACCGGCGGCACCGGTGGCAGCGACTAAGATCCGCTTGCTCCAGCGGGCTCGAGCCCGGCTTGACGCCCTGCCGGAGGCTCCCGTATAACCCGCGCCTCGCACTAAGGCGCCCTCTGGGGGCCGGATGCGGGCATTTTCGATTGAGGATCAAGGCCATGGCCAGACGCTGCGCCGTCACCGGCAAGGGCGTACAGACCGGCAACAATGTCAGCCACGCCAACAACAAGACGCGGCGGCGCTATCTGCCCAACCTGCAGCAAGCCTCGCTGGTCAGCGACGCGATCGGCGGCATGGTCCATCTGCGCCTGTCGACCCACGCGCTGCGCTCGATCGAGCACAACGGCGGCCTCGATGCCTTCCTGATCAAGGCGCGTGACGCCGACCTGTCGCTCAAAATGCGGCGCCTCAAGCGCCTGATCGCAAAAAAGCAGGCCGCCAAGGCCGCCGCCTAGCCGGGCGCTCGCGGGGCTTCGCCCCTGCCATGTCGATTTGAGGCGCTCGCGGGGCTTCGCCCCTGCCGCGCCGGCGTGAGGCGCTCGCGGGGCTTCGCCCCTGCCGCGCGGGCGCTATTCCCGCAGCACGAACTGCAGCAGCAGCGTGCGTTGGATCGGCAGATAGTTGTCGTCCGAGATGATGTAGACGAGGGTCTCGCCGGTCGGGCCCGGACGCACGGCGACGCCTTCGAAATTGTCCAGGCTGAGCGGCCGCGACAAGCGCGCCAGCTCGCGCCCGGACAGTCGCGCGCCGGCCTTGATCTCGGGCCCCGGCACGCGCGTCAGGCGGGCCTCATAGGTAAACGGGTCGATGAAGCGGCGCTCGAGCACCAGCGCGTCGCCGTTGGCCAGCCCGGCGCCGCCGCTCGGCAGGAAATCGGGCGCCGGCACGTAGGACAGCTCCTCCCAGGCGCCCGACGGCAGCCGCACCCAGCCGAGCCGGCCGCCCGTCGGCGCCGACAGGCCCTCGACCACGGCCAGGATCCGGCCGTCGCTCAGGGCGGCGAGCGCCTCGATGCCGCCATTGGCCGGCAGACGGTCGATGCCCGGCGGCGGCGGCACCGGTTCGACCTGACCCTGGAACGGGATCGCCGAGGGGTAGTAGCGCCACAGCCGATGATCGTGCTCGAAGCTGACGATGGCGGTGCCGTCGGGCAGCAGCGCGATGTCCTCGGCGTCCTGCTGGCGCCGGCCGACCGGTAGTCCTCCGGGCCCACCCAAGCGTCCCATCTCGCCGTCCGTGATGCCGACCAGATAGCCGCGCTCGTCGAGCACCAGGCGCGCGATCAGCCAAAAGCCGCGATCAGAGACCGAGATCAGATCGCCCGACGGCGTTACGACCAGCCCGGACAGGCCGCCGAACCGGCTGTCGGGCGAGGCGATCTCGATGCCGCCGCGATAGGTCAGGAAGCCGACGGTCGCTTGGGTCGGGTCGCGCGGGTTGAGCGCAACCGGGCGCGCCGTCAGGGTGACGGGCTCGGCGCGCGCCGAATCGGCCGCGCCGGCGCAGACCGCGAGCAACGCGGCCAGCAGCGCGCGGCCCAAGCGCCGGGGGCACGCCTCAACTCGGGCGCGCATTCGTCGAGCCAACACTCGGGCCGAGGCGCGAAACCGCGACCCCGCACGGCTTTGTCGCTTCCCGCCCGCGAGCGCTTCGGGTAAGGAAGGAGCCGCAACGCTCGAGTTAGGGTTAATCTGGGGACTCCACGGCGCGCTGATCTCCCGATCGGCTGTGCGCTCCCCGCGCGGCACACATCCGAGAGGAAGCGTCATGGCTTTGCTGCTCTCCGTCGCTTCGCGCGCCACGCTGTTCGCCTGGGCCGCCGCCCTGCTGGCGCTCGCAAACCCGACCGCTGCCGCCGACTACAAGCTCACCATCCTGCACGTCAACGACGTGCAGTCGCGGCTCGAACCGGTCACCGAGACCGGCGCCGTCTGCACCGCCGAGGACAGCCAGGCGCGCCGCTGCGCCGGCGGCGTCGCCCGCCTGGCCGCGCGCATCAAAGCCGAAAAGACGGCGGCGGCCAACGTCATCGTGGTCGACGCCGGCAACGCGTTCACCGGCTCGCATTACTACGACACGCACAAGCAGCGGGCGATCTCGGAGACCATGAACCTGATCGGCTTCGACGCCATGACGGTGGGCGACCGCGAGTTCGCC
>JACQAI010000380.1 GCA_016195115.1 Pseudomonadota bacterium | reverse complement strand
TTCAACGAGCGACTCGCCAAGCTCAACCAGTTGCTGCCGAGCCTGGCGCACTACGACTGCGTCATGTTCGGCAGCTCGACCACGGCATTGGTGCCGCAGGCCCAGATCGAGGGGCGACGCTGCTTCAATCTGGCGTTCTCCGGCGGCGTGGTGTCCGAGTTCCTGGTCTATGCCAAGTACCTGCGCGCTCGCGGTTTCGCGCCCGGGCTCCTGATCGTCGGGATCGACGGGTTCGATTTCGAGGGTGCGACGCTCAAGCTCAACGTGCCCGACTTCGTCAAGAACGGCGACGACCCGCCGCCATTCTGGAAGAGCTACCTGTCGATCGACGCACTCGTGCTCGCCTACCGCGCCCTGCGCTACGACTTTCCCAACCGGCGCCGGTACGATCGCGCCTGGCGCTGCCACATCATCCCGCGACGGACCATTTACCGGGCACCCGCCACGCTCAAGCCGCAGGCGCCGCGGCCGGAGCTCCATGCCGAGCGCGGCGAGCTCTATGTCGAGCTGAGGCGGCTGTTCCCCGAGGCGCGCGCGCTGGCGTTCGTCGCGCCGAACGCCGCCTGGACGATCGCGCAGTACGGGCTCGACGGCAACCTCGACGCTTATCTCGAGGGCCTGCGTCGGGCTGCGGCGGCGTTCGACGCGTTCCTCGATTTTTCCATCCCGTCCGAGATCACGATCAGCACGACCAACACCTACGACGGCGTGCACTTTGCCGACGAGGTCAACGACCACACGGCCGCCGCGCTGGTCGCAGGCGACGCCGCCCCCGGGGTGGATTGGAAGCGCCAGTCGCCCGCCGAGATCAAGGCGCTATACGAGGAGCGCATCGACCGCCTGGTCCTAAAGCCGCTTGCAGCCAAGCAGTAGGGCTCATACGGCCAGCATGCGCTCGACCGCGCGGCGGGCATGCGCCGCGACCGCCGGGTCGATCGTCACGGGGTGGGTCATGGTCTCGAGCGCACGGCGGATCTTCGGCAGGGTGATGCGCTTCATGTGCGGGCACAAATTGCACGGCCGGACGAACTCGATGTCGGGGTGCTGCACCGCGACGTTGTCGCTCATCGAGCATTCGGTCACCAGCACGACGCGCGTCGGCCGGTGCGTGCCGACGTAGTCGATCATCGCCGCGGTCGAGCCGGTGAAGTCGGCCTCGGCGACGACCTCGGGCGGACACTCGGGGTGGGCGAGCACGACGACGCCCGGATGGTCCGTGCGCAGGCTGCGGATGTCGGCGGCGCTGAAGCGCTCGTGGACCTCGCAGTGGCCCGCCCAGGTGATGATCTCGACCGCGGTCTCGGCGGCGATGTTCTGTGCCAGGTACTCGTCGGGCAGCATGATGACACGCGCCGCGCCGAGCGATTCGACGACCTTGCGGGCGTTGCCCGAGGTGCAGCAGATGTCCGACTCGGCCTTCACGGCTGCCGAGCTGTTGACGTAGGTGACGACCGGCACGCCGGGATAGCGCTGGCGCAGCAGGCGCACGTCGGCGGCGGTGATCGAGGCGGCCAGCGAGCAGCCGGCGGCCGGATCGGGGATCAGCACGGTCTTGGCCGGATTGAGCAGCTTGGCGGTCTCGGCCATGAAGTGCACGCCGGCGAGCACGATGATGTCGGCGTCGACCTTGGTCGCCTCGCGCGCTAGCGCCAGGCTGTCGCCGACGATATCGGCGACGCAGTGGAAGATCTCCGGGGTCTGGTAGTTGTGCGCCAGGATGACGGCGTTGCGCGCGCGCTTGAGGGCGAGGATGGCCTCGATGTCCTCGGCGAACACCGGCCACTCGATCGGCGGGATGACGCGCCGGACGCGCGCGTACAGTTGGTCGACGGCCGGGGCGGTGGATGCAAACATGCCGCGTCTCCTTTATACTCAAATTGAGTATTTTAAAGGGCCGAGAGAACCGGGCACGACGGCCCGGTCGACGCCCTTATGCTACATATGAGTATAAGAGAGTCAAGCGCAAATAGCGGCTGCCCGGCGCGCCGGATGAGGGTCTTAGGCCGGGCGCGACAGCGGCAGCTTGGTGCCGGCGACGGCGCGCTCGAGCAGCACGGTCGGGCGGAACCGGAACAGCTGGGCGGGGCGGCCGCCGGTCGCGGCCGACATCTGGCCGGTCTCCTCGACCAGCTGCTGCTGGTCGATCAGCCGGCGGAAGTTCTGCTTGTGCAGGCGCCGCCCGGCCAGCGCCTCGACCGCGCGCTGCAGCTCGAGCAGGGTGAAGGCCGGCGGCATCAGCTCGAACACTACCGGGCGGTATTTGATCTTGGCGCGCAGCCGCGCCATGCCGGTCGCCAGGATGCGGCGATGGTCGTGCAGCATCGCGGTGCCGGGCAGCGCCGAGTCGGCCGCCGCGGCGCCGCGCCGGCGCGCCTCGGGGACCAGCCCGGCCTCGTAGAGCAGCTCGTAGCGCTGCAGCACCAGATCCTCGTTCCAGGCGGTGTCGCCGGTCGCGAAGTCGATCGCGATGCGCGCGCCCCGCGCGCGCTTGGTCGCGTTGCCGGGCGCGGCGCGCGCCCAGGCGCGCAGCCGCGGCACGATGGCGCGCGCGATCAGCGCGGGCGGGCCGTCGCGCCAATCCTCCCACGGAAAATAGCGGTACCAGCTCTGCCAGCCGGGATCGCGCGCACCCGAGGCGCGAGTCTCGCGGGTCAAACCCAGATAGCAGATCGAGATCACGCGCGCGCCGGCGTGGCCGCGATCCTTGTCGGCGAAGGTGTAGAGCTGCTCGACGTAGCCGAGCGGGTGATGGGTCTGGCGCTCGACCCAGGCGCGCAGGCCGAGCTGCAAGGTCGGGTGGTTCGATTCAAAGGGCCCCGACGGCAGCGCCTGGCCGTCCTGGATGGTCAGGACGCGGGGCGCGTCGCCGGTCACCGCGACCAGCACCGCGGTCAGCTCGGCGGTCGCGGCGCCGGCGTCGGCGGTCGGCTCAACCGCCATCGCTCATTGCGCCGTGATGCCGCCGTCGAGCACCAGGCCGGCGCCGGTCATGAAGGCGGAGTCGTCGGAAGCCAGGTAGACGATGCCCTTGGCGATGTCGTTGACGGTACCGACGCGGCCGATCGGCAGGCGCGCCAGGGTCATCTGGCGCGCCGCCTCGATGTCGTTGGTGCCGAGATTGCGCGCGCGCACCGCCAGCACCTGGTCGCCCATGTCGCTGTCGACCGTGCCGGGATGGACCGAGTTGACGCGCACCCGGTAGCGCTTGCGGGCGAACTCGAGCGCCGACGACTTGGTGAACAGGGTGACGCCGCCCTTGGTCATCGAGTAGAGCGGGTCGCTCGGCGAGCCGACCAGACCGGCGGTCGACGACACGTTGACGATGACGCTGCCGTTCGGACTGGTCTCGGCGGCGGCGCGCAGCGCCGGCAGCGCCAGCTTGGTGCCGAGGAACACGCCGCCCAGATTGACGGCGCTGAGGCGCTGCCAGTCCTCCAACGTCGCCTCCTCGATGTCCTTGGCGAGGAACAGGCCGGCGTTGTTGACCAGGACGTCGAGCCGGCCGAAGCGCGCCACGGTCGCGGCGACCGCGGCGGTCCAGTCGGCCTCGCGGGTCACGTCGAGATGGCAGTAGAGCGCGCTGTCGGCCGGCAGGGCTTCGACGGTGGCGCGGCCGCGCGCGTCGAGCACGTCGCCGAGCGCGACTCGCGCGCCGGCCGCGACCATCAGCTTGGCGGTCTCGGCGCCGATACCGCGCGCCGCGCCCGAGATCAAAGCGACCTTGCCGTCGAGCCGGCTCATGCGTGCCTCCACTCTCAAGGAATCCGCCCAAGCGTAGGGGCACCGCCGGGCGCGCGCCAGCCGCTCGTGGCCGGGCGGCTTGACTCCGGTGCCCAAGCGTTGCACGCCGGGGCAGGGGGCGGCATGGACGGGGCCGGGATCACGGCAATCGCGGACTGGTTGATCGACGGCGCGCGTAGCGCGGGCCGGCCCGATGAGGTGCTCGACACCCTGTGCCGGCGGCTGGTCGACGCCGGCCTGCCGCTCTGGCGGGTCGCCGTCTTCGTGCGCACGCTGCATCCCAACGTCATGGCGCGCCGTTTCGTCTGGCGCCCGGGGGCCAATGCCATCGACGTCGCCGAGGCGCCCTACGAGCTTGCCGAGAATCCGGAGTATCAGGCGAGCCCGATGACGACCGTCTACGAGCGCGGCACGGTCATCCGGCGGCGGCTGGTCGATCCCGACTGCCCGATCGACTATTCGGTGCTGCGCGAGTTTCGCGAGCAGGGCATCACGGATTACCTGATCGTGCCGCTGGTATTCACCGATGGCGCGGTCCACGCGGTGTCCTGGACCACGCGGGCACCCGACGGGTTCATCGAGCTGCACATTGCCGCGCTCGAGGGGATTGCCAAGCCGCTCGCGCGGATCGCCGAGATCTGGGCGCTCAAGCGCACCGCGACCACCTTGCTCGAGACCTATGTCGGCAAGCGCAGCGGCGCGCGCATCCTGGCCGGCCACGTGCGGCGCGGCGACGTCGAGACCATCGAGGCGGCGTTCTGGTATTCCGATCTGCGCGAGTTCACCGCGCTCAACGAAAGCCTGGAGCCGGCGGCGCTGATCGAGCTGCTCAACCAGTATTTCGAGGAGGTGTCGAGCGCGGCCGCGGCACGCGGCGGCGAGGTGCTGCAGTTCATCGGCGACGCCGCGCTGGTGATCTTCCCGGTCGGTGCCGAGGGTCGCCGCGGCGCCTGCCGCGCCGCGCTCGAGGCAGCGCGCGCCGCGCTTGCCGCGATCGCGGCGGTCAACCAGACGCGCGCCGCGTCCGGCCAGCCGACCATCCGGTTCGGCGTTGGGCTGCATGTCGGTGCGGTCACCTGGGGCAATGTCGGCGGCGTCGACCGGCTCGGGCTCAACGTCATCGGCCCGGCGGTCAACCGCACGGCGCGCCTCGAGACCCTGACCAAGGAGCTCGGCCGGCCGCTGCTGCTGTCGGCGGATTTCGCCGCGGCGGTCGACCTGCCGTGCCGGGCGCTCGGCAGCTTCCCGCTCAAGGGCGTTGCCGAGCCCCAGACGGTCTACGGCGTCGACGACTAGGCTGCGCGATGCATGGCGCTCGCGGGGGCTACGCCCCCTGCCGCGCGGTTAGGCGTCGACCCGGGCGGCGATCGGCGCGCCGACCGCGACCTCGGGCGCGCGCCGCTGGTCGCGCTGCGGCACGCCGCCGCGCAGCACGCCCGGCGCGGTGGCGCCCCAGAAGGTGTCGAAGCCGTCGGGCAGGGCGCGGCTGTTCGGCAAAGCCAGCCACAGGCGCAGCAGCAAGCGCTCCTGATGGCTCGCGGCGTCGTCCTCGTAGGCGGTGCGGCCGTGATAGATCACGTGGTTGTTGAGCACCTGCAGGTCGCCCGGCTCGAACGGCGACTGCAAACAGACGCTCTCCGCGATCTCGGCCCACAGGTCCATCGCCTCGACCTGCGCCGGGGTCACACGCGGCACCTCGGGGAATTCCTGGGCCTGCTCGACGTAGGTGCGCGAATATTGCGTCGTCAGCTTGCCGTCACGCACGCCGAACAGCGGCAGCGCGAACACCCGGCTCGGCACGATGCCGTCCTCGTCCTCGGGCCGCGCCCGCCACAGGTCCTGGCACAGCAGCTCGAGCAGGTCGGGGCGGCGCGCCAGCATCTCGTTGTACACGGTGGCCGCGCTGGCGAGCTTGCTGATGCCGCCGGCACGGGCATTGCGCACGCACAACAGCGCGATCGCGTCGGCACGGTCGGTGTGGAAGCGCAGCGGCCCGGTCGAGCGCGCCCGCGCGCGCGACGACGTGATGCGTCCGGGACCGGCTTCGACGTAGGTCTTGGCGGCGTCGCGTGTCTCGTCGCGCACCTCGCCCATGATCTCGCCGCGGGTGTTCTGGTAAACCGCGACGCCGAGATGGGCGCCGAGGCCCCAGAAGATCCAGCGGAGGTCATCCTCGCTGTAGACGGTCGTGTCGAGGCCGCGCACGCGCGCCATGCCGCGGCCGTTCTCGAGCTCGTCGCGCACCCGGTCGAGGAAGGCGACGGTGCGATCGAGCGGGAAGTCGTCGCGCCCGAGCTCGAACAGCGGCTTGCCGCTACGCTTGGCGGCGGCCAGCGCGGCGGCGATCTCGCGCTGTTCGGCGGCGCCGAGGGCGTGGATCCAGTCGCCCGAGCGCTCAAGCTCGCGCCCGTACCAGAAGACCCGGCCCTGCAGGGGTTGCCGGCTGCTCGTCATGCGCGAAGCTTTGCACAGGGTGGCGCGCCAATCCCATAAAAATAACTCCTCCCCCACGCTGACGCGCGGGGGAGGGGTTTGTTTAAGCCGAGGAGTTCAGGCGGTTGCCGGTTGCGGCGTCGAACAGATGGAGGCGTGTGGCGTCGAAGGCGAAGCGCACGCTGTCGCCGGACGTGAGGCTGGTCTCGGGCTCGACGTTGGCGACCAGCGGGCCGTCGCCGCCGACGTCGAAGAACACCAGGGTGCCGTTGCCGAGCGGCTCGAGCAGCTCGACCCGGCCGGGCAGGCCGTCGGTCCCCAGGCGGATGTGCTCGGCGCGCACGCCGAGCACGACCGTGCGGCCGGCCAGTTCGCCACCGAGC
>JACQAI010000379.1 GCA_016195115.1 Pseudomonadota bacterium | reverse complement strand
CGCGCGCCGACTACGCGATGATCGCGCGTCCGCTCGGCAGTCTGCAGGCGGCGGCCGAAGCGGCGCGCGGCGCCGGCGTCACGCCGCTGATCCTGGGCGACGCGCTCGAGGGCGAGGCGCGCGAGGTCGGCCGCGCCATGGCCGGCATCGCCCACGCCGTCGCGCAGCACGGAATGCCGGTAAAACCCCCTGCCGTGCTGCTGTCGGGCGGCGAGACCACGGTGACGGTGCACGGCCACGGCCGCGGCGGTCGCAACGCCGAATTCCTGCTCGGTCTCGGCCTGGCGCTCGACGCCCATCCGCGCATCCACGCGATCGCCTGCGACACCGACGGCATCGATGGCACCGAGACCAACGCCGGCGCGCTGTGGGCGCCCGACTCGGTCGCGCGCGCCCGCGCGCTCGGGCTCGATCCGGCCAAGCTGCTCGGCGATAATGACGCCTACAGCCTGTTCGCTGCGCTCGACGACCTGGTCGTGACCGGGCCGACCCTGACCAACGTCAACGACTTCCGCGCGATTCTCGTAGTCGATTGAGGCAGACGATGCGCCGCGACGCCGCCACCCGCATCATCGCGACCCTGGGACCGGCCAGCTCCAGCCCTGAGGTGATCGCGGCGCTGTCGACCGCCGGCGCCAACGTTTTCCGGCTCAATTTCAGCCACGGCAACCACGAGGATCACCAGGCGCGCTACGAGACGATCCGCGCGCTCGAGCAGCAGACCGGCCGGATGATCGGCGTGCTCGCCGACTTGCAGGGCCCCAAGCTGCGCATCGCTACCTTCGCCGAGGCCAAGGTCACCTTGGGCCAAGGTCAGAAATTCCGCCTCGATCTCGACACCACGCCGGGCGACGCGACGCGCGTCGGCATGCCGCATCCCGAGATCTTCGCCGCGATCGAGGCCGGGCAGGATCTGCTGCTCGATGACGGCAAGATCCGGCTCAGGATCGAGCGCTGCGACGCGCGCTCGGCGGATACCGCGGTGATCACCGGCGGCGCATTGTCCAACCGCAAGGGCGTCAACGTGCCCCAGGCGGTGCTGCCGCTCGCCGCGCTCACCGACAAGGACCGCCGCGATCTCGACTTCGCGTTGCAGATGGGCGTCGACTGGATCGCGCTGTCGTTCGTGCAGCGCCCGGATGACGTCGCCGAGGCTAAGAAGCTGGTCGCCGGCCGCGCCGGCGTCATGGTCAAGATGGAGAAGCCGCAGGCCATCGATCACCTCGACGAGCTGGTCGAGCTGGCCGACGCCCTGATGGTGGCGCGCGGCGATCTCGGCGTCGAGATGCCGACCGAGGAGGTGCCGCCGCTGCAGAAGCGCATCGTTCGCGCCTGCCGGCGCGCCGGCAAGCCCGTTGTCGTTGCAACTCAAATGCTCGAGTCGATGATCAACACGCCGACGCCGACGCGCGCCGAGGCGTCCGATGTCGCGACCGCGGTCTATGACGGCGCCGACGCCGTGATGCTGTCGGCCGAGACCGCGAGCGGCGGCTATCCGGTCGAGGCGGTCTCGATCATGGAGAAGATCATCCTCAGGGTGGAGCGCGACGAGCTCTACCGCTCGCTCATGATGGCCGACGAGATGACCCACGAGAAAACCTCGTCGGACGCCATCGCGGCGGCTGCCGCCCAGGTCGCCGAGACGATCGACGCCGCCGCGATCGTGACCTACACGACCTCCGGGCTGACCGCGCTCCGGGTGGCGCGCGAGCGGCCGTCGGTGCGCATCATCGGGCTGACCGCCAACCAGGCGACGGCGCGGCGGCTGGCCCTGGTCTGGGGCGTCAACTGCCTGACCACCCGCGACTGCACGAGCTTCGGCGAGATGGTCGAAATCGCCTGCGAGGTGGCGGCTTCCCACGGCTTCGGCCAGGCGATGGACAAGCTGGTGATCACCGCCGGGGTGCCGTTCGGCACGCCCGGCGCCACGAATGTTTTGCGCGTTGCCCGCATCGGCGGCTAAAATAGGGCTGAGTCGAGAGGGGCCCGCATGGCCGATGCAGTGAAATCCACGGGACGCGCGGTCGTTGCCGCCGGCGCCGCCGGCGAAAACACCGACCTCGATACCGCGTTGCGCGGCGTCGAGGGCAAGGTCCGCAAGGCCGTGGTCACCAAGCTGCGCAACCTGGTCGACAAGAACCCCGAGGCGTTCGTGCGCAACATGCGCGTGTGGATGGACCAGGGCCGCAGCGACGAGTAGCCGCGCGACCGTCCGGGCCGCCACCCGGTTAACCGACCCTTGAGCACCTTGCGTTAGAACCCGATCCGAAGGGAGCGGCCTCAGGAGCCACGGATGCCGAGGCTTGGACCCTGGATCGGGCTGGCGGTCGGGTGCCTCAGCGCCCTGCCCGCGCTTGCCCAGCAAAAAGCCGTGGACTATGGCGCGCTCGAGGACATACCCGTTGCGACACTGCCCCTAAGCCTCGCGGTCGCGGGTTGGGAGGCACCGGGCTTCACCCATGCCGCGCGTCAACGCGGCACGGTCCAGGGCGAAGACCAGCCGAGCGTGACGCGTTACGAAGGCCGGTTTTCGCACGGCGCCTATTTCGGTCGCGTGCTGCTGATCGACACGACGCGCAACGTCCGCTGGCAGGCGCCGACGCCGCAGGCCGTGATCCGCGAGTTCGGGTTCTTTCACGGCAAGCCGACGAGCTTCGGCACCACCGGGTCCGTGACCAACGGGCGCATGCCGATCGACTACGCTCTGGTGCGGGTCGATGAGGCCGATCCTAAGAGCTGCGCGACGTTCACGGGCGTGTTCGAGCGCGCGCAGCTCAAGGGATTCCTGTGCGTCGCGCAGGATGCGCCGCTCGCCGACGCGGCGCCTCGGTTCATCGGCGCGATCGGCCACCCCGGCGTGCTGGCGCCGGTCGTCGCAACCCTGCCGGTGCTGCGCGCGACCACGGCGCCGGGCGGCCAGGACATCGTCGCCGGCGCGCCGTTGTCGCCGACGCCGCGCGCACCAAGCTCCAGGCCTACGTCACCGCGCCGCAGCCCAAGGCGCTCGCCGTCCACGCTTCGGGCGCGGTCGCGTGGATCGGCGCGCAGTCCTCGGAGAACGAGGCGATCCGGCGCGCGCTCGAGCGCTGCGGCGTCGAGGCGCGCTCGCCGTGCATGCTCTACGCCGTCGGCAACCACGTCGTGTTCCATCACGACGCCCTGATCAACCAGCCGGTGGTCAACGCCGCGACCGCGCCGTCGGCGACCCCGCGCCCGCCGGGCGGCGGTGCCACGCCGCTGTCGAACGCCCAGTTGGTCGGCTTTCTCGAGAAGGCGACCGTGCTCGTGGTCGCGACCCAGTCGCGCGGCGCGTCGGTCGGCACCGGCTTTTTCGTCTCGCCCGACCGCCTGCTGACCAACCGCCACGTCGTCGACCGCGCCGACCGCGTGCTGGTGACCAGCCGCGCGCTCGGCAAGCCGTATCCGGCGCGCGTCGTCGCCGCGACCGATCGCGGCGCCGTCGGCGGCGCCGACTACGCGCTGCTCGAGGTGCCCGGCCTGGCGCACGAACAACTGACCCTGACGACCCAGATCGCCAAGCTGCAGGAGGTGATCGCCGCCGGCTATCCGGGCGTGACGATCGGCAACGACGCCGACTTCCGCGCTTTCGCGCAAGGTCAGCGCAATGCCGCCCCCGACCTCGTGATCACACGCGGCGAGGTCAACGCGATCCAGATCAACCAGGCCAAGGTGCCGACCGTCGCCCACACCGCGCTGATCTCCGAGGGCAACAGCGGCGGGCCGCTGGTCGATCGCTGCGGCCGGGTGATCGGCATCAACAGCTACATCGCCCAGAAGACCACGGTGACGGGTTTCGCGATCGCGAGCAGCGATCTGGTCGAGTTCCTCAACAAGAACGGCGCGCGCATCGCGGTCAACAACGCGCCGTGCGTCGGCGCCGACGCGGCGGGACGCTAGCGCGGCAAGGGCGTAAGCCCCGCGAGCGCCAAAAAGACCCGGCTAGCGCACACCACCCGGCAGATGGTCCTCGATGTGGGCGCGAATGATCGCGTCCATGTCGGCGTCGGGCGTAAAGCCGAGCGCGCGGGCGCGCTGGGTGTCGAACTCGCCGGGCCAACCGCCGACAATGGTCTGCAGCGCCGCATCGGGCTGCCACTTGATGCGCGCCGCAACCTTGGCGCCGGCGACGCGGGCCAACGACGCCGCCATCTCGCCGACCGTGACCGTCAGGCCGTTGAGGTTGAGGGCGGCGCGAGGACCCCAGGCCGCCGCGGGCAGATCGTGCGTGGTCATCAGCGCCACCACGGCACGGCGCGGCGACAGGATCCAGATCTTGGTCTCTCGTGAGATCGGGCAGATCGCGTCCTCGCCGCCGAGCGGCTCGCGGATGATGCCCGAGGCGAAGCTCGAGGCCGCCTTGTTGGGCCGACCCGGCCGCACCACGATGGTCGGCAGGCGCAGCGCACGGCCGTCGATGAAACCCTTGCGCGCGAAGTCGGCGACCAGCAGCTCGCCGATCGCCTTCTGCGCCCCGTAGGAGTTGGTCGGCGTCACCGCTTGGCCGTCGGGCACCACCGCGGGCAGCTGGCCGCCGAACGCCGCGATCGAGCTGGTGAAGACCAAGCGCGGTGGCCGCGGCAAGGTGCGGCAGGTCTCCAGCACGTTGCGGATGCCGTCGAGGTTGACCGTCATGCCGAGATCGAAGTCGGCCTCGGCCCCGGCGCTGACCACCGCGGCGAGATGGAACACGCTGTCGGTGTCGCGGCCGAAGGCGGCACCGAGCGCGGAGCGACTGAGCTCCTTGACCACGACACTGCGCACGCGCGGGTCCTGGACGGTCGCGGGCACCAGGTCGACCAGCATGAGCTCGCGGATCTCGGTCGGTTTGCCGTCCGGCCCGGCGGCGGTGCCGCGTTTCAGCAGCTCGCGCGCCAGGCTCGAGCCGAGGAAACCGGCGCCGCCGGTGATGACGATCTTGAGCGCCATCCTCAGGCCTTGGGCACGACGCCGTAGGGCTTGGCCCAGCCGAGCCCGGCGAGCGTGCCGTCCTTCGGCTTGTACTCGCAGCCGATATGGCCGCCGTAGCCCAGGCTGTCGATCTGCTCGAATACGTAGGGGTAGTTGATCTCGCCGACATCGGGCTCGTGGCGGCCGGGCACGCCGGCGATCTGGATGTGGCCGACCTGGCGGAAGTGCTCCTGAAAGCGCAGCGCCAGCGCGCCCTCGGTGATCTGGCAGTGATAGAAGTCGAACTGGATGTGCAGATTGTCGGCGCCGACCGCGTTGATCGCGTTGGCCGCCTGGCCGAGCGTGTTGAGATAGAAGCCCGGAATGTCGCGATGGTTGATCGGCTCGATCACCACCGTGATGCCGCGCGTCTTGGCGGCCGCGGCGGCGCGCTTCAGGTTGGCGCGGTAGGTGGCGTCGGTCTTGGCGCCCGGTTCGGCGAGGCCGGACATCGCATGGATGGTGCGGCAGCCCAGCACCTGGGCGTAGTGCAGCGCCTTGTCGAGCGCGGCCTCGAAGTCCTTCTCGCGCCCGGGCAGCGCCGCCAGGCCGCGCTCGCCCCTG
>JACQAI010000364.1 GCA_016195115.1 Pseudomonadota bacterium | reverse complement strand
CATCAGCGGCAGCTCGCCGAGATAGTCGACCGGCCGATTCATCAAGCTGAAGCCGATGTGGTCGGGCGACAGCACGATGTCGACCGCGAGCCCCTTGAACATGTGGATGATCTCGAGCAGACGTTGCTCCGCCGACCACGGTAGCGCGACGATGATCTTGTCGATGCGCTGTTGTTTGCCGAGCGCGACCAGGTCGTCGAGCGTGCCGTCGGGCAGCGGATATTTCGAGGTCGCGCGGGTCATGCGCTCATCGAACGTGCCAAGCAGCTCGATCGGGTGGCTGTGCTGGCGGCCGAGATGATGCCCCAACCGTCCGCCCCACGGCCCGGCGCCGATGATCGCCACGGCCTCGCGCAGGTGGCCGGCGGCGCGCAGGCGGACGACGGCTCCGGCGAGCACGGCCCTTGTCGCGATCATGCCGCCGAGCGTCGCCGCGAACCAGACCACGGTCCACAGCCGCGCCAGCTCGCTGAGCGCGTTGGTCGCGACGCCGACCGCGAGCAGGCCGCCGAACACGATCGTGCAGCCGATCGCCGCGGTACGGCACAGGTTGCCGAGGTGGTCGAGCGCGGCAGGCTTGTAGCAGCCGGTTTTTTCGAGGACGAACGGCAGGAAGATGGTAGCGAGCAGCACATTGCGCCCGTACTCGGAGCGGAAGCCGACGCCGTACGGTTGCACGAAGTGGAGGTAGAGCAGGCCGCCGGCGACGAACAGGATCGCGACGTCGACGACACGCAACAGATCGGCGAACAGCCGGATCGCCTCGGCGCCCAGCCGACGCTCGCTCGCGGTCTGCGGAAACCGCAGCAGCCGCACGACATTGAACACGCTTTCCGCCATGGCGATCGCTTACCGGAAGGCCCTTAGGCCAACCTTAAGTACTCTGGCCTAGGTATGAAGACTGGTGTCGCGTCGGCTAGCTTGCCAGAGCCACTGCCTTTTGACTTAGAAAAATGTCGATCGCTTGCGCTCACCACGCGTGGCCGCACGCCGTTCTACAATCTGCGGGGCGCGGTTGGATTTAAGGAAACCTTCAGCGACCTGGGCCCATCTCCAGGCGTTCGCCCGCCCCTCCCCTTTGGCAACGGATTCGCGTGGCTGCCAGGACCGTCACCGCCGACGAGCGCGCCCGGGAGCGCCCCGCCGCCGGCCGCTACCTGACGCTGGAGATCGGCCGTGGCATCGCCGCGACCATGGTCGCGCTGGCGCACGCCGTCAGCCTGATCGCCGAGCCGCGCTGGTTCGGCGTCGTCGCGGGCGGCGGCGCGCTCGCCAACATGAACGTCGGGGTCGATTTCTTCTTCGTGCTGAGCGGCTTCGTCGTCACCTTCGTGCATTGGGACGATGTCGGCCAGCGCGAGCGGCTGGCGCACTACGCCAGCCGCCGCTTCAGCCGGGTGTTCCCGCCCTACTGGGTGATCCTCTGTGTGATCGTGCCCGTCTACCTTGCCGTGCCGACGTTCGGCGAGCCGCGCCAGCACGATTGGCTCTACATCGCGACCTCGTACCTCTTGTTCCCGATGCCGCAGCAGCCGGTGCTCGGCGTCGCCTGGACGCTGACGTTCGAGCTGTTCTTCTACCTGCTGCTGGCGCTGGTGATCCGCTTCGGCTGGCGCGTGCTGCCGCTGTTCGTGCTGTGGGGCGTGGCGATCGTGGCCTGCCGCGTCGCCGGGCTCGATCGCTATCCCTGGTCGTTCCTGGGCAGCGCCTACGGCCTGCAGTTCCTGCTCGGGATGGCGATCGCCGCGCTGCTGCGGCGCGGCCGCGTCGGCGCGCCGGGTGGGTGGCTCACGGTCGGTCTGCTGGGCTTCTTCCTGCCCGTGTTCCTGGCGCCGAACATCCAGGGGCTGGCCGACGGCACGGTCGCGCGGTTGGTGTTCGGCGCCGCCGCCGGCCTGATCATCGCCGGCGCGGTCGAGCTCGAGCGCCGCGGACGGCTGCGCGCGCCGGCATGGCTGGTGCCGCTCGGCGCCGCGTCCTATGCGATCTACCTGAGCCACGTCGTCACCGAGTCGGCGCTGATCCGGCTCACCGTCGCGCTGGCGCCGGGTGCGCTCGGGCCGATCGCGATGCTGGCGCTGCTCGGCATTGCCGCGGTCGCCGGCGGCTTCGCCTTCCACTACGCCGTCGAGCGCCCCCTCACCCGCCGCCTGCGCCGCCACCTGCCGTAGCGAGTCAATCCCCCTTCGGCTCGAGGGCGCCGACGGTCGGGCGCTTGCCGGCGGGACGCGGACGTTTTTCGAGATCGTCGGCCGGGGCTTGGTCGGCGACGCCGGCGCCGACCGCCGGACTGTCGGGGTGCGGATGGAAATCGGCGGCGGCGGGATCGCTTCCGGGGGCGCGGAGCTTGAGGTCGACGCCGTGCTGGTTGGTCTCGCCCCAGCGTGCGTCGCTGCGCTCGACGTAGCTGCGCTCGCCGCCGGTCGCGAGGTTGCCGTCCCAGCGGTTGCCGGTGGTGTTGGAGTCGAGGAAGGCGACCTGCTTCTTGTCGCGCACGACCGCGAGGTTGTTGACCATGACGACGCCGCTCGCCTTGACCGCGCTCAGCTCGCCGTTGCGTGGACCCATCAGGTTGCGGTCCTTGAGGTTCATGAACGCGGTGTTGTGGCGCACCACGACGTTGTCGCTGAGGAACACGTGGATGCCGCGGCCGCCATTGTCGAACACCAGGTTGTTCTCGATCAGCGTGGCGGCGAGATAGGGCGTGCCCGGAGGCTTGCTCTGGGTACCGCGGAAATCGTCGATGATGATGCCGTTGCCATCCGTCGTCTTGCCGCCGGATTGACTGATCTTGTTGTCGACCACCAGGTTCATGTTGGCGTAGGACAGGTTGCGCCGGATGACGTTGTGGACGCCCGGCTTGGCGTCGAACGCCTTGGCCTGGTAGATCGAGATGCCGCTGCACTGGTAGGGCGAGCGCTGCGAATTGCCGCGCACGACGTTGTCCTCGATCACCAGATAGTCGGTGGCCTGGCCGCCGATGCCGCCGCAGCCGGAATCGCGCGCCACGCTATTGGCGACGCGGACGTGGTGGGCGCCCTTGATCGCGATCGCCGAGCCCTCGCCGAGCGACGCCGCCTCGACGAAGCCGAGATCGACGTAGCTGCGCTCGCCGCCGGTCGCGAGGTTGCCGTCCCAGCGGTTGCCGGTGGT
>JACQAI010000009.1 GCA_016195115.1 Pseudomonadota bacterium | reverse complement strand
GGAGTTGCCGCGGCAGATGCAAGTCTGACGATAATATCATGTTTTTCTTGAGAAGCGGTGAACAACAATTCGTAGTCGTCGCCGCCCGCCAGGACCGCCTGGCGGGCTACCGGGTCGGCCGCCAGCGCCGTCGCCGCGGCGGCCGAGACCGGCACCCGCTCCTGCTCGATGATCGCCGCCACCCCCGAGCAGGCCGCGATGTGGCCGAGGTCGCCGACCAGCCCGTCGGAGACGTCGAGCGCCGCCGAGGCGTGGGGGGCCAGCGCCCGGCCCAGGGCCAGCCGCGGCCGCGGCAGCTGGTAGCGGTCGGCCAGGAACGCGCGTTCGACGGCGCCGAGGTGGGCCAGCCGGCCGCGCAGCGCGGCCAAGCCGAGCGCGGCGTCGCCGATCGTGCCCGAGACGTAGATGCGGTCGCCGGGGCGAGCGCCGGCGCGCCGCACCATGGCGCCCGTCACCGCACCGAGCGCGGTGATCGACAAGGTCAGCGGCCCGGGCGTCGCGACGGTGTCGCCGCCGATCAGCGGGATGCCGAACTCGGCCTGGTCGGCCGCCAGCCCGGCCGAAAACGCCTCGAGCCAGGCGTCGTCGATCGCCTGCGGCAGCACCGCCGCCAACGTATAGCCGAGCGGCCGCGCGCCCTTGGCCGCGAGGTCCGACAGGTTGACGCGCAGCGCCTTGCGCGCGATCAGCCCGGGCGCTTCGTCGCCGATGAAGTGCACGCCGGCGACCACGGCGTCGGTGGTGATCACGGCCTGCTCGCCCGGCGCCAGGCCGAACGACGCCGCGTCGTCGGTCAGGCCGTAGGCGCCCGGGAACGTCGCCGCCAGCGGCGCGAAGTAGCGCGCAATGCGGGCGAACTCGTCGCTCACCCGGACTCGAGGTCGGCGCCGCGCAACTCTCCGGCCAGGCGATGCAGCACGCCGTTGACCAAGCCCGGCTCGCGGCCGCCGAAGAACGCATGGGCGATCTCGACATACTCGCTGATCGCGACCTTGGGCGGGATATCGGGCCGCGCCATGAGCTCGTAGGTGCCGGCGCGCAGGATCGCGCGCAGCACGGTCTCGAGCCGCTCGACCGTCCAGCCCTCGACCAGGGCGGCGCCGATCTTGCCGTCGATCTCGACCACGCGCGCGGCGACACTGCCGACGAGGTCGGAGAACAGCTGCCGGTCGGCATGTTCTTCAAGGCGGTGCCCAACGAACTCGGCGATCACGACCGCCGGCGCGACGTCGTTCATGTCGAGCTGGTAGAGCGCCTGCACGGCGGCCAGCCGCGCCGCGCGACGCGCCGAGCTCTGGGGATGATCGGGCGCGCGGCGCGGTTTCGCCATGTCGGGGCCTAGCGCGCCGGTCGCGGCCGGCCGATGCCGGCGGCCGGGGTCTCGGGCGCGACGATGCGCCCCGGAATCGCCGAACGCCGGTCGACCAGGGCGCGCTTGATCTCGATCATTCGCAGGCACGCCGCCGCCGCGACCGCGCCCTTGTTGCGCCGGTCGACCTTGGCACGCTCCCAAGCCTGCTCGCCATTGTCGCACGTCAGAATCCCGAAGCCGATCGCGGCGCCGTGCTGGACCGCCAGGTCCTGCAGACCGCGCGCGCTCTCCTGACAGACGTGGTCGTAGTGCGAGGTCTGGCCGCGGATCACGCAGCCGAGCGCGACGAAACCGTCGAACGCCGCGCGATGGGCGCCGCCCGCCATACCCTGAAGCACGAAGGCGATGGCGCCGGGAATCTCGAACGCGCCGGGCACCGACAGGCGCTCGTAGGTCGCGCCGGCGCGCTCGAGCGCGCCGACCGCACCGCGCACCAGCTCGTCGGCGATGTCCTCGTAGAAGCGCGCCTCGACGATCAGGACGTGGACCGGCGCGGCAGCGGATGCGGCGGGGCTCACCAGACGTCCCGCAGCGGCAGCGTGTGCTGACCGACCAGGGTGAGGCCGTAGCCGTCGAGGCCGATGATCGTGCGCTTGGTGTTGGACAGCAGGATCATCTCGCGCACGCCGAGATCGATCAGGATCTGCGCGCCGACGCCGTAGTCGCGCAGCTCGTTGCGGCTGTCCGGACGCTTCTCGAGCCGCGCCTTGATGCGCTCGCTGACGGCGGTCCGCCGGACCTCGCGGATCAGCACGACGACGCCGCGCCCGGCCTCGCCGATCAGGCGCATCGCGCTCTCGAGCTCGCCGCCCGGTCCGTGAGCACGGTCGCCGAGCACATCGTCGAGCACGTTGAGGGCGTGCATGCGCACCAGCACCGGGCCGCCCGCCGCGGGGTCGCCCTTGACCAGCGCCAGATGCTCGGCGTAGCCGACCTTGCTGACATAGACGATCAGGCGGAACTCGCCGCCGTGGGCGCTGTCGAGCGTGGTCTCGATGGCGCGCTCGATCAGCTTCTCGCGGCGCCGGCGATAGTTGATCAGGTCGGCGATGGTGCCGAGCTTGAGGCCATGGAACTGGGCGAAGCGCACCAGGTCGGGCAGCCGCGCCATGGTGCCGTCGTCGTTCATGATCTCGCACACCACGCCGGCCGGGCCAAAGCCGGCGAGCCGCGCGATGTCGACCGCGGCTTCGGTATGGCCGGCGCGCACCAACACGCCGCCGTCGCGCGCCACCAGCGGGAAGACGTGGCCGGGCGAGACGATGTCGTCGCGGCCCTTGCTCGGGTCGATCGCGACCGCGATCGTCCGTGCCCGGTCCGCCGCCGAGATGCCGGTCGCGATGCCTTCGCGCGCCTCGATCGACACCGTGAAGGCGGTCTTGTGCCGGCTGCCGTTGTTCTGCGCCATCAGGGGCAGGCCGAGCTGCTCGACGCGCTCGCGCGCCAGCGGCAGGCAGATCAGGCCGAGGCCGAACTTGGCCATGAAATTGATCGCCTCGGCGGTGACACAGGCCGCCGGGATGATGAGGTCGCCCTCATTCTCGCGATCCTCGTCGTCGACCAGCACGATGAACTTGCCCTTGCGGGCATCCTCGATGATGTCCTCGATCGGCGACAGCATGTCCTGCAGCGAGGCTTTGGTCTCGACGTCCATCTCAGGCCTTGTCCATCAGTCGGGCGACGTAGCGCGCCAGCATGTCGACCTCGAAGTTTACACGGTCGCCGGGCTTCAGTTCCGAAAAAGTCGTATTTTCAAAAGTATGCGGGATGATGTTGACGGTAAAGCGAGTTCCGTCAACGTGATTGACGGTGAGCGACACGCCGTCGAGCGCAATCGAGCCCTTGGGCGCGACCAGACGCTCGAAACCGGCTGGCAGCTCGAACTCCCAGCGCGTGCTGCCGGCGACCGGCTGACGCGCGACCGCCCGGGCGACCCCATCGACATGGCCCGCCATCAGGTGCCCGCCAAGCTCGTCGCCCGCCTTCAGCGCGCGCTCCAGGTTGACCGCGGTGCCGACCGCCCAGGCGCCGAGGGTGGTGCAGTCGAGGGTCTCGGCCGAGGCCTCGACCGCGAACCGCCCCGCCCCCTTCTCGACCACGGTCAGGCAGCAGCCGGAACACGCGATCGACGCGCCCAGCGCGACCTGATCGACCTCGAACCGCGTCTCGATCGCGATCCGGGTGTCGGTCGTGTCGGTCCGGCGCGCGAGCGCTGCCACGCGCCCGACGTCAGCCACGATCCCGGTGAACATGGCGCTAAAGCTATCGCTGGACGCGATAGGTTTCCAGCCGGTCGTCGCCCAGCTCGAGCGCATCGTCGCGCACGAAGCGCGGCGCCGCATCCGGCCGGTCGATGCCGAACGCCGCCGCCGCCGGCACGCCGTCGCCGCCGATCACCGACGGCGCCCGGAACCAAGCGACCCGGTCGACCAGGCCGGCGCGCAGCAGCGCCGCCGCGAGCCGGCCGCCGCCCTCGACCAGGAGCCGGGTCAACCCGCGCCCGCCGAGCCGGCCCAGGGCCGCGCCGAGGTCGAGATTGCCGCCGTCGTCCGCCGGCACCTCGATCAGCTCGATGCCGCACTCTTGGAAGGCCTGGCGCCGGCTGGCGTCGGTCGTCGGCAGGACCAGGATCCAGGTCGGCGCCGTGCGCGCCGAGCGCACCAGCCGGCTGGTCAGCGGCAGGCGCAGGTGGCCGTCGGCGACGATGCGCGCCGGCGACGCCGCCGTCAGCCCGGGCAGCCGGCACGTCAGCTCGGGGTCATCGAGCAAGGCGGTGCGGCTGCCGACCAGCACGGCGTCGTGCTGGGCGCGCAGGAGATGGCCGCGCGCGCGCGCCGGCTCGCCGGTGATCCAGCGGCTGGCGCCGGAGTGGCTAGCGATCCGGCCGTCGAGCGAGCTCGCGACCTTGAGGGTGACCAGCGGCCGACCGTCGCGCACGCGCAGCAGGAAGCCGGCGTTGAGCGCCGCCGCGTCGTCGGCGAGCAGCGCGCGCGTCACCGCGATCCCGGCGGCCTCGAGCTTGGCATAGCCGCGCCCGCCAACCCGCTTGTCAGGATCCTCGAGCGCGCCGACGACGCGGGCCACGCCGGCGGCGATCAGCGCGTCGGCGCACGGCGCGGTCTGGCCGTGATGGCTGCACGGCTCGAGCGAGACGTAGGCAGTGGCGCCGCGCGCCGCCGCGCCGGCGCGCGCCAGCGCCTCGGTCTCGGCGTGCGGCCGGCCGCCCGGCTGGGTCCAGCCGCGCCCGACCACCGCGCCGTCGCGCACGATGACGCAGCCGACCGTCGGGTTGGGCCAGGTCCTGCCGAGACCGCGCCGCGCCAACGCCAGCGCAGCGCGCATGTGAGCGATATCCGCGGCGACGTCAGTCGCGCTCGACACTCAGCTTGCCTACGAAATCCTCGAAGTCCTTGACCTCGCGGAAATTCCGGTAGACCGACGCAAAGCGCACGTAGGCCACGGGATCGAGCGAGTAGAGCGCGTCCATGACCTGCTCGCCGATCGCGTCCGACGAGATCTCGCTCTCGCCCGAGCTCTCGAGCCGGCGCACGATGGCGTTGATGATGCGCTCGATGCGCTCGTTGTCGACCGGGCGCTTGCGCGTCGCGATGTGGATCGAGCGCGCGAGTTTTTCGCGATCAAAGGGAACCCGCTTGCCGCTCTTCTTGATCACCGTGAGCTCGCGCAGCTGCACGCGCTCGAAGGTGGTGAAGCGCGATCCGCAGGACGGACAGAAACGCCGCCGGCGGATCGCGGCGTTGTCGTCGGTCGGTCTGGAATCCTTCACCTGCGTATCGTCGTGACCGCAGAACGGACAGCGCATTCGTCTGTTCTCCCCCGCCGCTCCGGCGCGTTACACCGGCCGGCTGTAGATCGGAAACCGTCGGCACAGTTCGCGCACCTGCGCCCGCACCCGGCTCTCGACCGCATCGTTGGTGTCCTGATTGGCGCCGCTCAGACCGTCGAGCACGTCGCCGATCAGCTCGCCGATCTGGCGGAACTCGGCCGCGCCGAAACCGCGCGTCGTGCCCGCGGGCGTACCGAGGCGCACGCCCGAGGTGATCGCCGGCTTCTCGGGGTCGAACGGAATGCCGTTCTTGTTGCACGTGATGCCGGCGCGCTCGAGGCTCTGCTCGGCCTGCTTGCCGGTCAGCCGCTTGGGCCTGAGATCGACCAGCATCAGGTGGGTGTCGGTGCCGCCCGACACGATGTCGAGGCCGCGCGCCGACAGGGTCTGGGCGAGCGCGTGCGCGTTGTCGACGACCTGACGGCTGTAGTGCTTGAACTCGGGCCGGAGCGCCTCGCCGAGCGCCACCGCCTTGGCGGCGATCACGTGCATCAGCGGTCCGCCTTGCAAACCAGGAAATACCGCTGAATTTATTTTCTTGCCGAGCTCGGCGTCATTCGAGAGGACCATGCCGCCGCGCGGGCCGCGCAAGGTCTTGTGGGTCGTGGTCGTGACGACGTGGGCGTGGGGCAGCGGCGACGGGTGGGCGCCGCCCGCCACCAGGCCGGCGAAATGCGCCATGTCGACCATCAGGTACGCCCCGACCGCGTCGGCGATGCGCCGGAAGCGCGCAAAGTCGATGATCCGCGGATAGGCCGAGCCGCCGGCGATGATCAGGCGCGGCTTGTGCTGCTCGGCCAGGCGCTCGAGCTCGTCGTAGTCGATCCGGCAGTCGTCGCGGCGCACGCCGTAGGCGACCGGCTTGAACCACTTGCCCGACAGGTTGACGGGCGAACCGTGGGTCAGATGCCCGCCGGCCGCCAGCGACATGCCAAGGAAGGTATCGCCCGGCTGCAGCAGCGCCAGGAACACCGTCTGATTGGCCTGCGCGCCGGAGTGCGGCTGGACGTTGGCGAAACCGCAGTCGAACAGCTTGCAGGCGCGTTCGATCGCAATCTGCTCGGCGACGTCGACGAACTCGCAGCCGCCGTAGTAGCGCCGCCCCGGGTAACCCTCGGCGTATTTGTTGGTCAGCGCCGAGCCCTGGGCCTCGAGCACCGCCGCCGAGACGATGTTCTCGGAGGCGATCAGCTCGACGGTGTCGCGCTGGCGCCCGACCTCACGGCGGACCGCGTCGAAGATCTCGGCATCGGCCGCGTGCAGCGGCGTGTCGAAGAACCCGGCGTCGGCGGCGGGCGGCTCCTGGCGGATCGCGGACGGGGACGGCATCGGCGGGTAAGACCCTTCAGTCGGTGCGGTTGGAGCGCGCCAGCATGTCGACGCGCCGCGCGTGACGCCCGCCCTCGAACGCGGTGTCGAGAAACACGCGCAAGCAATCGCGCGCGACTTCCTCGCCGGTCACCCGAGCGCCGAGCGCCAAGACGTTGGCGTCGTTGTGTTGGCGCGCCAAGCGCGCCGCGGTCGCGTCATGGCACACGGCGGCACGCACATGGCGGTGCCGATTGGCCGCGATCGCGATGCCGATGCCGGTGCCGCAGACGATGATGCCGCGCTGCGCATCGCCCCGTTTGAGCGCGGCGGCGAGCCGATCGGCATAGTCCGGGTAGTCGACCGAGGCGGTGCTTTCGGTGCCCAGGTCGAGCACGTTAAAACCGCGCGCGGCCAAGTCGCCCTTGAGGGTTTCCTTTAGGGGAAAGCCAGCATGGTCGGCCGCAACGGCAACGGTTTCCTGGGTCATTCGCCTGCCTGTAGCGGCATTAAGGCGGCGAAACATACCATATATCCGATTTGGGTCAACGCGCCGGGCCGACCGGACCAAATCGCGCCCGGCGCGGCAACTTCATGCCGTTTTACTGAATAATCCAGGTGCTTTTGAAAACTACGATTAGATTTGAAATGACCTTAAAGACCGGCTATCTTCCGGTCACTTGTTGATTTCTATAACTCTTTCGGCTCGAGCAAAGATGAGCGACGAACAATCTGAGAAACGGACCCCGCATGGGGAATTGCTGCGGATGACAACGGACGTGGTCGCAGCATATCTCGGAAAAAACGATCTGCCCGCCGAGCAAATACCGGCCGTTATCAATACTGTCTTTGGTTCGTTGCGCGATCTCGATGGCGGCGCCGGCGAAGTCAAGGCGGAGCCGCCAAAGCCGGCCGTATCCGTGCGCAAGTCGGTCGCGCCCGACTACATCATCTGTTTGGAGGACGGCAAGAAGCTCAAGATGCTGAAACGGCATCTGCGGACGATGTACAACATGTCGCCCGATGAATACCGGGCGAAGTGGAGCTTGCCTTCCGACTACCCGATGGTCGCGCCCAATTACGCCAAGCAACGCTCTGAATTCGCCAAGCAAATCGGTCTTGGCCGGAGCGGCGCGCGGGACGGCGCGCGGGCCCGCCGCCGGCGCGCCATCAGCTAGCGCGGCAGGGGCGGAAGCCCCCGCGAGCGCCAACAAAGACAAGCGCGGCGAGTACCAAAGCCGCGTTAGGGATTCTTCGGGGGCGCCGCCCCTGCCGCGCTAGCCGTCGGGGTCCTCGTCAGGCGCCACGCCGCCGCGCGCGATCGCCCGCTTCAGCTTCTGCAACGCGACCTGCTTGACCGCGTCGAGCGCGCCCCTCGCCGGCCCGATCGCGGAGACCTCGATCATGGTCACGGTATCGACCGCGCTGACCTTGACGTAGTCGCCCAATTGAATGATCTCGAAGATGATTCGGCGATCGGACGAAGCGCTCATCGGGTCACGCGGGGCAACGCGCCGGGGCGGCGCGGCGGCTTGCTGGGCGTCCGGTTCCACGCTATCTAGCGGGGATACCGATCGCGCGGCTAAGCCACAGTCTAGCACACCGCCGCTGCCCCACGCCCGCCGACCGACGGAGGTCCCCATGACGCCAGGTGATGCCGCACCGGCGGTCGCCGCCAAGCCGACCCGCAGCGCCGCCTCGGGCACGACGAAGCGCCCGGCCAAGGACGCGTTCGTCTGGAGCGACGCGCTGCTGCTCGAAGAGCAGCTCAGCGAAGACGAGCGCCTGGTGCGCGACACCGCGCGCAGTTACGCCCAAGACAAGCTGATGTCGCGGGTGCAACACGGGTTCCGCCACGAGCACTTCGATCGCGAGATCATGACCGAGATGGGCGAGCTCGGGCTG
>JACQAI010000363.1 GCA_016195115.1 Pseudomonadota bacterium | reverse complement strand
GCCGCCCAGCCGATCGCGGCGGACGCCGCGCCGGCGGGTCGCGGCGAGAGCGTGCTGGTGGTCGACGACAACCCGGCGATCCGTCGGCTGGTCGTGCGGCAGGTGAGCGCGCTCGGCTACCGGGTCGAGCAGGCGGCGAGCGCCGCCGACGCGGTCGCGCTGCTCGACGGCGGCACGCCGATCGATCTCCTGTTCACCGACGTCGTGATGCCCGGCCCGCTCGACGGTCAGGAGCTCGGCCGGATCGTGGCCGCGCGCTGGCCGCAGGTCGCAGTCGTGATGACTTCGGGCTTCCCGGGCACCACGGTCGAGCGCGACGGCGGCGTCCTGCGCGGCATCCGCCTGCTGACCAAGCCCTACCAGCGCGAGGACCTCGCGCGCGCCCTGCGCGCCGCGCTCGACGCGCCCGACGACTGAAAGGAGATTCTAGCGCGGAGGACGCAGAGGGTTCGCAGAGGACGCAGAGAAGCGGGATGCGCGCTTCGCGCGCCATTCCTTCCCTCTGCGCCCTCTGCGCGTCCTCCGCGGCCTCTGCGCTAAAACCTTTCTGGGATTGCGCGGGTGCGGCCGAGGCCGCTATCTCTGTCGCGGCATGATCACCGCCTCCGAAGGAACCGCGACCGACGACGCGCTGCTCGAGATCGACGATCTGCGGGTCCATTTCGTGACCTCGCGCGGCGTCGTCCAGGCGGTCGACGGCGTGTCCTACACGGTCAAGCCGGGCGAGATCGTCGCGGTGGTCGGCGAGTCGGGCTGCGGCAAGTCGGTGACCGCGCTGTCGGTCATGCGCCTGCTCGCCAAGCCGGCCGGCCGCGTCGTCTCGGGCCGCGTCATGTTCCAGGGCCGCGATCTCCTGACGCTCAGCGATGAAGAGATGCGCGAGATCCGCGGCCGCGACATCGCGATGATCTTTCAAGAACCGATGACCTCGCTCAACCCGGTGCTGACCATCGGGCTGCAGATCATGGAACCGCTCACCATCCATCTCGGCATGTCCGACGCGGCGGCGCGGGCGCGCGCGGTCGAGCTCCTCGGCCTGGTCGGCATCACGGACGGCGAGCGCCGGCTCGACCAGTACCCGCACCAGTTCTCCGGCGGCATGCGCCAGCGCGTCATGATCGCGATCGGCCTGGCGTGCAACCCCAAGCGTGGTGGCGCGCTACGCCGACCGCATCAACGTCATGTACGCCGCGCGCATCGTCGAGCAGGGCACGGCGGCCGACGTGTTCGCGCGGCCGCTGCATCCCTACACGATCGGCCTGCTGCGCTCCGTGCCACGCCTTGACCGCCCGCGCGACAGCCGCCTGGCGACCATCGAGGGTCTGCCGCCCAATTTGTTGGATCCGCCCTCTGGATGTCGCTTCGCCGCGCGCTGCGCCGCCAAGATCGCGCTGTGCGACAGCGACCCGGGGCTCATCGAGATCGCGCCCGGCCAGCGCTCGGCCTGCCACCGCGCCGCCGAGCTCGCCCAGGGCGACGCCGCGCGGCTCGGGCTCGGCACCGTGCCGCCCGCCGTCGCGGTCGCCGCCAAGGGCCAGGCCGCGCGGCCGCTGCTCGAGGTCGTCCACCTGAAGAAATTCTTCCATGTCGGACGCAAGGGACCGGGCCACGAGGCCCTCACCGTGCGCGCGGTCAACGACGTCAGCTTCGAGGTCTATCCCGGCGAGACCGTCGGTCTGGTCGGCGAGTCGGGCTGCGGCAAGACCACGATCGGGCGCAACATCCTCAAGCTCGACGATCCGACCGACGGCGAAATCAGGTTCGACGGGCGCGACTTGGCGCACGCCTCAAGACGCCAGATGCAGGCGGTGCGCCGGCGCATCCAGGTGATCTTCCAGGACCCCTACAGCTCGCTCAACCCGCGCATGACGGTCGGCCAGATCATCGCCGAGCCGCTCAACGTCTACCGGTTGGAACCAACGCGAAAAGCGTCGAACGAACGCGCCGCCGACCTGCTCGGCCAGGTCGGGCTCTATCCCTACATGGCCGAGCGCTATCCACACGAGCTGTCGGGCGGCCAAAGACAAAGGGTCGGCATCGCGCGCGCGCTCGCCATGAAGCCCGACGTCATCGTGTGCGACGAGCCGGTGTCGGCGCTCGACGTCTCGATCCAGGGCCAGATCATCAACCTGCTCGAGGACCTGCAGGGCCGCTACGGCCTGACCTATCTGTTCATCGCCCACGACTTGGCGGTGGTGCGCCACATCTCCGACCGCGTCATCGTCATGTATCTCGGGCGCATCATGGAGATCGCCAGCCGCGACACCCTCTACGACAACCCGCAGCACCCCTACACCAAGGCGCTGCTCGACGCCGCCCCGATCCCCGACCCCGAGGTCGAGCGCACGCGGGTGACGCGCGTGCTGCGCGGCGAGCTGCCGAGCCCGCTCAATCCACCATCCGGCTGCGTCTTCCACACCCGCTGCCCGATCGCCGACGAAGCGTGCCGCCAGGTCATCCCCGAGCTGCGCCGCGTCGGCAGCGACCACCACGCCGCCTGCATCAAGGTAGGGCTGTGACGTGATGTACGAAGAGAATCGCTGCTGTCCCCAGCCCGTCATCCCGGCGAAAGCCGGGATCCAGGGTCACGCGCACCGGCAGCCGTCACGCGACTCCTGGATCCCGGCTTTCGCCGGGATGACGGATGAAACGGAATCCTAACCCATGCTGCAATACACCGTCCGCCGCATCCTGCTCGCGATCCCGACGTTGCTCGGGGTCGCGGTGCTGATCTTCTTCATGCTGCGCGTCGTGCCGGGCGACATCGTCGAGCTCAAGCTGCGCGGCGACGGCGCGGCGGTGTCGGCCGAGACCTTGCAAGTCGAGCGCGTGCGGCTCGGGCTCGACAAACCGCTGTCCTCGCAGTTCGCCGACTGGATGATCGGCCTGGTGACGCTCGACTTCGGCAAGTCGATGTGGACCGGCAACCCGGTCGCCCACGAGATCGCCATCCGCCTGGAGCTGTCGTTCGAGGTCGCGATCCTGGCGACCGTGATCGCCGTATTGCTTGCTCTCCCGCTCGGCACCATCGCGGCGCTCTACAAGGACACCTGGATCGACTACGTCGTGCGCGTGCTGGCGATCGCCGGTCTGGCAGTGCCGTCGTTCTGGCTCGGCATGTTGTTCATCCTCGCCCTGCTGGTCTATTTCGCCTGGTTGCCGCCGATCACCTTCACGCCGATCTACCAAGACCCCTGGGCCAACCTCGCCCAGATGATCCTGCCGGCGCTGTCGGTCGGCTACCGCTACTCGGCGGTGGCGACGCGCATGACCCGCTCGTCGGTGCTCGAGGTGCTCAAGGAGGACTACATCCGCACGGCGCGCGCCAAGGGCGTGTTCGAGCGCCTGGTGGTGGCGCGCCACGCCATCCGCAACGCGCTCTTGCCGGTCATCACCGTGATCGGGCTCGAGTTCGCCTTCCTGATCGGCGGCCTGGTGGTGACCGAGCAGGTCTTCAACCTGAACGGCATCGGCAAGCTGTTCGTCCAGTCGGTGACGCGCAGCGACTACACCATGATCCAGGCGCTCGTGATGCTGGTCGCGTTCATCTTCGTGGTCGTCAACGTCGCGATCGACCTGCTCTACGCGCGGCTCGATCCGCGCATCCGCTATCAGTGAGGCGTCCCCGATGACGATCCAGTCGGTCGCCGCCCCGCCCTACAAGATCCCGAAGCGCCGCGGCGCGGTGCTGCAGTTCATCGTCACCCAGCCGCTGGGCGCCGCCGGGCTGGCGGTGATCGTCGCGATGATCTTTTCGGCAGCGTTCGCTGACGCGCTGGCGCCGTTCGATCCGCTCGACGTCGACTTCTCGGCGATGCTCGGGCCGCCGTCGTGGGAGCATTGGCTGGGCACCGACTCGTTCGGGCGCGACGTGCTGTCGCGCATCATGTACGGCGCGCGCACCGCGCTGGCGGTCGGCTTCCTGTCGTCGATCTTCGGCTGTACCGCCGGCGCGTTGATCGGCGTCGTCTCGGCGTATTTCGGCGGCAAGATCGACCTCGCGATCCAGGGCGTTGTCGACGTGCTGCTGTCGTTCCCGATCATCGTGCTGGCGCTGGTCGTGGTCGCGCTGCTGCCCAAGGTGGTGGTCGCCGGCATCGACGTCGCCCTGATCGGCGCCATCGCCATACCGATGGCGCCTCGCGTCGCTCGGGTGGCGCGCGCATCCGCGCTGGCGATCCGCGAGCTGCCCTATGTCGATGCCGCGCGCGCCGCCGGCTTCTCGCACATGCGCATCATCTTCCGCCACATCACGCCCAACATCGTGGCGCCCTATCTCATCATGCTGACCGCGTCGGTCGCGCAGGCGATCCTGCTCGAGGCCTCGCTGACCTTCCTCGGCCTCGGCGTCACCGAGCCGACGCCGGCGTGGGGCCTGATGCTGAGCGGCACCGCCGCCGATTTCTACCGCGAGGCGCCGTGGATGATCCTGTTTCCCGGCATCGCGATCAGCCTCGCGGTGTTCGCCTTCAACCTGTTCGGCGACAGCCTGCGCGACTGGCTCGACCCCAAGATCCAGGTTTGAGGCGACGGGACGTCGCGTTTGAGGCGACGGGACGTCGCGGCGGTGCGCCATTGTGCGGCGCGGCAACGATGCCCATATTGAGGTCATACGTCCGCCGCCGCGCGGCGCCGCTCTCCTTCGTCCAAGGATCCGACCGTCATGAAAGTGCTCGAGCAAATTCCGGCCATGTCCGACGCCGAGCTCGCGACCCTGCGCAGCAACGCCGAGCGGCTGTCGAAGGCCGGCACGACGACCCAGAAAGCCCAGGCCGTGAGCGTGCTCGAGACGGTTAACGCCCAGATCGGCCAGCGCAATGCCGCCAAGCGCGAGGCCATGGCCGAGCGCCGCGCGCAAGCCGCTGCCGACAAGCCGGCGACGCCGAAAAAGACCCGCGCCAAGAAGGTCAAGGCCGACAGCGCCAGCGAGAACGTTACGTAAACATCCCCTCGCCCCGGCTCGCGCTTTGAAGACGCTCGCGCCTTCGGCTGCCGGGTAGCGCTCGCCACCCTTTCCCGCAATGCGGGAGAGGGAAGGGGTCCGCGCGGCGCCGCCGCCGCGTGGGAAGGGTGAGGGCGCAG
>JACQAI010000300.1 GCA_016195115.1 Pseudomonadota bacterium | reverse complement strand
TCGACCACGTACTGCTCGTCCCGGCAGAAGCGGGCGTCGCGCTCGGTCCAGCGCCCGAGCATCTGTTCGGGCGCCAGCGGCACGGCGGCGACCAGCATCGACGGCGGCGGCGGCGGCGTGTCGAGCGGCGCCGTCTCGACCTGGGAGCGCGGGCGGGGCGGCAGCGACTCCGCGGGCGACAGCGTGAAGCTGGTGATGCGCGGCTTGCGCGACGGCCCGTCGCCGTCGGCGGCATCGGCCGCCGCCGCGAGCGCAAGGGCCAGCCCGAGGGCGACCGTCGTGCGCATGACCACCATGAGGGCTGCCTCCGTCGTCGCCGCCCGGGTCATTGAAACGCATGAATCGCCCGGCCGGCGCAAGCCCCTCGGTGGCCGACGCGGTGGTGCCGGCGACCGCCAGGGTCCGCGGCGATCGGCCCAAGAAATAGGCATGGGCGCCGGCCCGGGCGTGCCGCTAGGATACCGGCGAGCGTGTCCCCGCGTGGCTTGCTTCTTGCTCCGCTGGCGCGCATGTCCCGGGCCGATCGCCCGCACCGCTCGCGAGGATCCGACATGGTTGCCACCCGACGTACGTCATGCCTGATCGCGCTCGCCCTGCTGGCGCTGGCGCCGGCTGCCGCGCGCGCCGAGACCGAGGTCAAGTTCGTGCTCGACTGGGCCCTGCAGGGCAACCACGCGATGTGGGCGATCGCGCTCGACAAGGGCTATTTCGCGCGCGAGGGCCTCAAGGTCACGATGGACCGCGGCTTTGGCTCGGGCGACAGCACGATCAAGGTCGGCAGCGGCACCTACGACATCGGCTTCTCGGACGTCAACGGCCTGGTCAAGTTCAACGCCGAGAACCCGACGCACGCCGTGATCAGCGTGCTCCAGGTGTTCGACAACCTGCTGGCCGCCGTGGTCACGCTCAAGGCCAAGAACATCAAGACGCCCCAGGATCTGGTCGGCAAGACGTTGGCCTCGCCGGACGGCGAGGGCAGCCGCCTCTTGTTCCCGGCGTTCGCGCGCGCCAACAAGATCGATCCCGCAAGCGTCAAATGGATCTCGGTGACGCCGCAAATGCGCGAGACCTTGCTGGTCCAAGGCCAGACCGACGCGATCACCGGCTTCACCTCGACGGCGATCTTCAACATCAAGAACGCCGGCGTGCCGGTCGGCGACATCGTCACGATGCCGTATCCGGAATACGGCGTGAACCTCTACGGCAACAGCATCAACACCACGGCCGCCTATGCCGAGAAGAACCCGCAGGTGGTCGCCGGCTTCGTGCGCGCCTCGATTGCGGGCTGGCGCGACATGGTGCGCGATCCCAAGGGCGCGATGGCGTTCCTCAAGAAGCGCGATCCGCTGATCAACGAGCAGCTCGAGCTCGACCGCCTGCAGCACGTGCTCGACAAGGCGCTGCTGACGCCGGCGATCAAGGCGAAGGGGTTGGGCACGGTCGACCCCGAGCGCATGGCGCGCGCGGTCACGATCAACGCCGAGGCCTTCAACGTCGCCAACCCGCCCAAGCCCGAGACCATCTACACCACCAAGTTCCTGCCCCCCGCCGCCGACCGCATGCCCTAGGGCGCGATTTCAACACGAAGGACACAAAGGCCACGAAAGCGCCGTGCGCGCGGCGCTTTGGGTGAGCCGACCGACCGGCCAAATTGATCGCCGCGCGTAGCGCGGCCTTTACCCTGCGAGATCACGGGTGCCCTGGGATGAGGCGCGGCACCTTCGTGTTCTTCGTGTCCTTCGTGTTTCAATCAAGCGCCCGGCGGCGCGGGGTTACGCCTTCAGGTAGTCGTGCAGGACGCGGCCGTAGGGCAGGGTCAGGTCGGCGATGAAGTGGCGGCCGCCGATGACGCGGCGGATCGGCAGGTCGGCGGCCGGGGCGTTGGCGTGCGGGATCAGGTGCAGGCGCGCCGGTCCGACCCACGAGCCCTTCACCGTGACGTCCTCGAGGCTGAAGGTGATGAGCTGGGCGATCGCCGGCTTGCCGTCGACGCCCGGCATCACCTTGAGGGTGACCTGCGGCGTCGTCATCGAGGCCAAGGTCTTCTCCGGGTTGCGCGCCAGCGACTCGTGCTTGTAGCTCATGGTGCCGATGGCGACCGGTTGGCCGCCGTAGTGCAGGGTACCGGTCAGCGTATCGCTCGCCACCTTGAGGACCGGGTAAGCGTATTTCTTGGGGAAGCCCCAGATCTCGCGGCCGGCGGCGATCGGCGCCTCGTCGTCGAGATACATCTGCGACACGAAGCTGTAACCCTTGCCCTGATAGGTCACCGGGATGACGACGCCGCTCTCGCAGTAGTCGCCGAAGCCCGAGGCGTCGGGCATCTTGATCCACTCGTAGGCGACCAGGTTCTCCTTGGACGGCTCGAGCGGCTCGGGCACCGCGGCGCGCAGCGCATCGCGATCGCTCTCGTAGAGGATCACGAAATACTCGCGGTTGATGAAGCGGTAGGGCCCGAACGGGTAGCTCGGGCTGGCCGCCGGGATCGACGGCAGGCCGAGGATCTCTTCGCGGTTCACGCGCGCGGCTCCTTCTGGTTCGAACCCGTACTCATCCTTAAAGATAGGTCGCGGCGATGTCGACCGTCGAGTCGACCCCGATGCTGTCGAAGTGGGCGTCCAGCCACACGCTGGCGCGATGGCGGCCAGCGTCGCGCAGCATGCACAGGAAGTCCCAATCGGCGTTGAGCTTGCTGGCAACCCCGAGGTTGCCCATGACCTCGTCGTCGAGGATGCCGTGGATCTTCATGCGCTTGAGCGAGCCCTCCCTGATGATCCCCTGGTCGATCATCTTGGATACGAAGCTGATCGCGCGCATCTCGCGCATCAGCGAGGAGTTGAAGCTGATCTCGTTGATGCGGTTGAGGATGTCGGTGGCGGTGCGCGGCAGCTCGGTGCGCTCGAGCGGATTGATGTGGACGATCAGCACGTCGGAGCATTCGCAGGCATAGATCAGCGGGAACAGCGCCGGATTGCCCATGTAGCCGCCGTCCCAGTAGTTCTCGCCGTCGATCTCGACGGCCTGGAACAGGAACGGCAGGCAGCCCGACGCCAGCACCGCGTCCGGACCGATCTCCTCGCGCTCGAACACCTTGATCTTGCCGGTGCGCACGTTGGTCGCCGACAGGAAGACCTTCATCGGGCTCTGGCGCAGCACCGCGAAGTCGATCGACTTCTCGAGCACCTGGCGCAGCGGGTTGAAGTTGGTCGGATTGAACTGATAGGGCGACATCAGCCGCGTCAGCAGGTCGAAGAACAGGAAGCTGGGCGAATTCTCGAGCGAATGATTGCCCATCAGCTTGTCGAGCCAGGACGGCTGCAGCGGGCTATTGGCGCCGGCCTCGCTGATGCGCTTCCAGAACCCGGCGAGCGCCTCGCGGGCGCCGGCGCGGCCGCCGGCGGCCAGACCGTAGGCCATCGCGGTGGCGTTCATGGCGCCGGCGCTGGTCGCGCTGACGCCCTCGAAGCTCAGGCGCTCGTCCTCGAGCAGGCGGTCGAGCACACCCCAGGTGAAGGCGCCGTGGGCGCCACCGCCCTGCAGCGCCAGGGTCAGGGGCTTGGTCGCCGCCGCACCGCGCGCCGCCGCGGTACCGCCGGGGCGCGCCGCGGCCTCGGCCGCGCCGGACCGGGGGGTCGGCCCACGGGGTGTGGGTTTGCGGGCGACGGTATCCATGGCGGGCCTCGATCAGCGGGGATCTGCCAAAGATGGCTCAAAATGCCGCCAAACGGAACTACAACGCGTACCCGGGGCGCGCGGCGCGGCACTGGGCCGCGCCGGCGGGGATGGGGCCCGGGAGCGGGCGGCTCGGTTGCAAGCGCTCGCGGGGCTGCGCCCCTGCCGCGCTGTCAGGGGCGCTTGCGGGGCTGCGCTCCTGCTGCGGGTTGGGCGCTCAGACCTCGCACCGAACGCCAAAATCTCGCGTCAGGATCTCGAAGATTTCACCGGCCGACTTTCTTGCGGGCTCGCGTTCCCTGGTCCTTCTTCCGGTCGCCGGGGTTCTTTGCCGCCTGGGCCGCGCGCACGCGCTGCTTGGCGGCGGCCTCCTCGAAGATGTCCCGATCGACCGGGAGTATCACGGTCGCATCAGCCCAATCGGCAGCCATCGTCGCCGGCATCGCCTTAAGATCCTCGGCCGTGGGCCCGTGCTTCGCGCGTTCCAGATCGATCCGCGGGGACCGGGTATCACTCATGATAAAGAGCCGCCTCCTCGGCGGTGGCGAAGCGGGCCGAGATCAAACGACAACGGCCGGCGCGCATGGTGTAGATCGCGAAGATAACATGTCCGGCAGGCGCGCCGCGGCGAGGTCAAGACCGTGCTTCTCGAGATTCGTATCCGACTTCTCCGAGTCCCACTCGAAATCCTGGTCGAGGAGAGGCCGACGGAGAATGCTATAGCGGCGAGGCATGAGATCGAGGCCAGCCGTGCACGATGAACCTCCAGGCGGGGATCACAGATGTCGTGTAACGGCGTCGGCGGTGGCCTTTGCGTTGAGTTGGTCACCTGATGGTCGCGCATGCCGCGCTCGACCGCTGAGGCGCGCGGACGCGCGCGGTCACTGGGCGGCGATCGCCCGGCGCTCCTCCTTGAAGCGCTCGGTGGCGCCGACCAGGCCGGCGCGCACCCCCGGCTCGAGCGCCGAATGGCCGGCGTCGGGCACGACGATGTAGCGCGCCTCGGGCCACGCGCGCGCGAGATCGTCGGCGGTCATGATCGGGCACACCATGTCGTAGCGACCCTGGACGATGGTCGCGGGATGGCGCCGCAGCCGCCCGATGTTGTCGAGCAGCGCGTTGTCGGGCAGGAAGATCCGGTTGACGAAATAGTGCGCTTCCATGCGCGCGAGCCCGAGTGCGACGCGATCGTCGGCGAAGTTGGCGGTCGCCTCGACATTCGGCAGCAGGGTCGAGCAGGCGCCCTCGTAGCGGCTCCACACGCGCGCCGCCGGCAGGTGGACCGCCGGGTCGGGGTCGATCAGGCGGCGGTAGTAGCCGCGCAGCAGATCGCCCTGCTCGGCCTCCGGCAGGAAGCCGGCAAAGTCGCGCCACGCCTCGGGGAACACCGTGCGCATGCCGTAGAGGAACCACTCGATCTCGGACGGCCGGCACAGGAACACGCCGCGCAGGACGAAGCCCAGGCAGCGCTCCGGGTGGGCCTCGCCGTAGGCCAGCGCGAGGGTCGAGCCCCACGAGCCGCCGAACACCAGCCAGGCATCGATCTCGAGCAGCCGGCGCAAGACTTCGATATCCGCGACCAAGTGCGCGGTGGTGTTCGCGGTGAGCTCGCCGAGCGGCGACGAGCGGCCGCTGCCGCGCTGATCGAACACAACGATGCGATAGAACGCCGGATCGAAGAAGCGCCGATGCGTCGGCGACGCACCGGCGCCCGGGCCGCCGTGCAGGAACAAGACCGGGATGCCGCGCGGATTGCCCGATTGCTCCCAGTACATCGCGTGGCCGGCGTCGAGCGGCATCATGCCGCTGGCGTACGGCTCGATCGCGGGAAACAACTCCGTTCGCATCACTCTGTCCCTGAAGCCATCCCGCGACCCACCGTGCCACGCCCGTCGTCGGAGCAACGTTCGGCGGTCCCGCCGGCGCGGTCCCGCCGTGACCAGACTAACGATATTTCCGCGTCTGTGAAATTGAGTCTCGGGCGCCGCGCGGCAGGGGCGCAAGCCCCGCGAGCGCACTCAGGCTTCTAGGGTCTCGATCACCTGGCCGGCGCGGTCGAAGCACGCCGCGAGCAGCGCGCCGCCGAAGCCGCAGCCGCGGTCGAGCGACACGGTGTAGGGCGTGGCGACCAGCCCGGCGTGCTGAGGGTCGTAGCCGCGCACGATCAGCTTGAAGCCCTCGTAGGGCTCGGTGATGCGCCCGAACGCGCCGGCAGCCCACCAGAAGCTGTCGGACTGGGCGTCGAGCGGCCGCGACACGTCGATGCCGGCGTGCACGAACAAGAGGCTCTGGTCGTCGGTGAAGGCGGCGCGGCGCAGGCTGCTGAGGAACGGCTGGTGGCCGGGCGCCGCGGCCAAGGCCGCCCGCAGGCCGCCGGTCCAGCGTGTCATCGCCACCGGGCCCTCGCGCACGACCTGGACGGCGTAGGTCGGGTCGCCGCCGTAGGCCGTCAAGGTCGCGGCGGTGCCGTGGTCGAGCAGCCACCGCAGCACCTCGGACGGATTGGACGCGAACTGCAGCTGCAGCAGCTTGCTCCACATCTCCTCCTGGGCACCGCGCAGGAACACGACGTCGGTCGCAAACGCCAGCGGCCGCGCGATCAGCCAGCGGCGGAACGCGATCAGCTGGTCGAGCACGGCGTGGACCTGCGGCCCGACACCCATGTAGTTGCCGAGATAGACGACGCGATCGTTGATCGCGATGCGGCGCGACAGCTGATCGTGCAGCGCGATCAGACGGTCGGCGTCACCATGAATCGAGGCAACCGCCCAGATCCGGTCGCAGCGGCGGAGAAGCGCGAACCTCTCGCTGTCCGGCTGCCGCATCAAGCCGCCTGGAGCAGCTCCTCGAGCTTCTTGGTCGCGGTCGCCTCGTCGATCTTCTCGACCGCGGCGAACTCGCGCACCAGCCGGTCCATCGCCGCCTGGAAGATCTGGCGCTCGCTGTACGACTGGTCGGCCTGGCCGGCGTTGCGATAGAGGTCGCGCACGACCTCGGCGATCGACGCCGGATCGCCCGAGTTGATCTTGGCCTCGTACTCCTGGGCGCGCCGGCTCCACATCGTGCGCTTGGCGCGCGTCTTGCCGCGCAGCTTGGCGAGCGCTGCCTTCATCTCGGTCGGCGAGCTCAGCTTGCGCAGGCCGGCCGAGCGCGCCTTGCCGATCGGCAGGCGCAAGGTCATGCGGTCCTTCTCGAACGAGATCACGAAGACCTTGAGGTCGTAGCCGGCGATCTGCTGGTTCTCGAGGCTGGTGATCTTGCCGACCCCGTGGGACGGATAGACCACGAAATCGCCCGTGAGAAAGTCGTTGTTGTCCTTAGGCATTGTCTACCCACTCGAAATGCACGCAGCCGTGCTGGTCCGGTTCAGAGACAAAACGATCCTGGCTGCCGGCGCGCGGGGTCATGCCAGTCGTCTCATCTGCTGTGATTTTCGAACCCGCCAACGCGGCCTCGGAAGGCGTCCGCGGCGTCCAAATCGTCGAGAAAGTGTATATCACATCGCCCCGAAAAAGGGTAGCCGAATCACCCCGTACGCCCCCCTGCGACGGGCGCATAGCTGCTTTGCGAGCCGCCTTCCTCAATCCCTAGGGGGTCTGTCGTCCGTGGCGCAGCAATTGGTAGGAGTCGCTGTCGCCGAATCCGCGGCGCCGATCGCCTTAGCCCTTCTTCTTGCCCGGATTCGCGCTGAAGTGCTGGGCGAACTTATCCTGAACGTCCTTCCAGGCGTCGGCGTCCGCCGGCGCCTCGCCCTTGCGCGTGATGTTGGGCCATGTGGTTGAGAAGTCGCGATTGTGCGCGAGCCATTTCTCGGCGCTGGGATCGCTGTCGGGCACGATCGCCTCGACCGGGCACTCGGGCTCGCAGACGCCGCAGTCGATGCACTCGTCGGGGTGGATGACGAGCATGTTCTCGCCCTCGTAGAAGCAGTCCACCGGACAGACTTCGACGCAGTCCATGTACTTGCACTTGATGCAGCTCTCTTTGACCACGTACGTCATCGTCTACCGTCTCCTGTACCCCGTACCGCGCACCCGCGGCGGCGGCCTCACGTCATGGGCGCAAGCCATCGGGGAAGCCGCGATCTGGGACGCTCGGGTCCACTCGGCCGAACCGCGCAAGACCCCCCTGCGCGCAGCCCCGGGTCGCGATCGGGCCCGTATCATAGTCGGCCGTTCCGGCGGGGCAAGGTGCTGCCAAGGGGGTGTCAGGACGCGCCGGGCACCGGGTTGAGGTCCTCGTAGAGCGCGCGGGCCTCGGGCGCGGGGCCGCGCCGGACCGCCAGCGCCAGCACCCGGACGACGCGGATGTGGCGGCCGAGCGGGAAGGTCAGCACGTCGCCGACCCGCACCGTGACGTGGGCCTTGCTGATCACCCGGCCGCTCATGCGGATCTTGCCGGCGGCGCACAGCGCCGACGCGGCGGTGCGCGACTTGAAGAAGCGCGCCGCCCACAGCCATTTGTCGAGGCGCTGGCCATCGTTGGCGTCGACCTGGGCGCGCCCTGCGGCGGCGTCGGTGGTGCGATTGAGCCCGCTCATCGGCGCGCCAGCTGGTGCTCCTTGAGCTTGGCGAACGGCGAGTCGGCGGTGTCGCGCGCCGGGCGCGGCGGCCGCTCGGGCGGCCGCCTGCGGCGGCCCCCGACCGTGAGTTCGGGCGCGTCGCCCGCGGCGGTGCCGCGGATGCGGTAGCCGAGCGCGCGGATCAGGCCGGCGAGCTCGGCCGCCTTGCAGCCGATCGTGCCGGCCAGGGCAGGGCTGGGCACGAAGGCCCCCTGCTTGGCGAGCGCGCGCACCTGCTGGGCGAAGCGCTCGAGCGCGTCCGGCCGGACCGCGCGGTTGCCGAGCAGGCGGAAACCGGCGGCCTCGTAGAGCGCCGGCGGCGATGCCGCATCGCAGCGCTGCGACGGCTTGGCCGGATCGGCCAGCGTGGGCGGCTTGAGGCCGTGCGCCAGCGCGTAGAGCTGGGCGCGGAACGCCATCGCCGCCGGTGTCAGCAAGGGTTTCAGGTAGACGCACTCGACGCCGAGCCGCACGCCGAGCGCCCCCAGGCGCTTGCGGTCGGACGCGTCGAGCTCGGCGAGCTGGAGCTCGACCGCGGCGCGCGGCAAGGTGCCGAGCGCCTCGGTCAGCTGGTAGACCAGGCCGCGCGCGGCGCCATCGAGCGCGGCGCGCCGCGCCGCGAACAGCGCTGCCAGCCGGCGCTCGATCTCGCGCCCGATCCACGCCGTCAGATGCAGGCGGATGCGCTCGCGCAGATCGGGCGACAAGAGCTGCGACGCCATTACCTCGACAGCCGGCGCGAGCACGCTGGGGCCGCGCGCCAGCCGCGCGATCTCGGTCGATTGCCAG
>JACQAI010000008.1 GCA_016195115.1 Pseudomonadota bacterium | reverse complement strand
TTTGACCCGTTCTTCACCACCAAGCCCGATGGCCAGGGCACCGGGCTCGGGCTCAGCATGATCTATGGCTTCGCCAAGCAGTCGGGCGGCCACGTCCAGATCGCCAGCGCGCCCGGACAGGGTGCGACCGTGCGGCTCTACCTGCCGCGCGCCGCCGGTGTCGTCGCCACCGTCGCCGAGCGGCGGCCTGCCCACGGCCGCGCGCGCGAGGGCAGCGACACCATCCTGGTGGTCGAGGACGATCTCGCCGTGCGCGACGCCGTGGTCCGCTTGTTGGGCGACCTCGGCTATGCCGTCATCGCGGCCGGCGGCGCCGCCGAGGCGCTGGCGATCATCGAGCGACACCGCGCGATCGACCTCCTGTTCACCGACGTCGTCATGCCCGGCACCGTGACGACCCGCGAGCTGGTCGAGCGGGCTCGCGCGATCGCGCCGCGCATGCGGGTGTTGTTCACCACCGGCCACGCCGAGGATACCATCGTGCGCCAGAGCCGCCTCGACCACGGCGCACTGCTGCTCACCAAACCGTACCGGCACGCCGATCTGGCGGCACAGATCAAACGCGCGCTCGCTGGGATCTGACCCCGCGCCTTGCGCCGGGCCGCGCGGCCGCACTAGCTTGGCGGTCGCATCGGCCCGCCACGCAAGCGGCCAACCACGCGGCAGGGGCGACGCCCCGCGAGCGCAACCGAGGGAGATCCGCCCATGTCCGAGACCCGCGCCAAGGTCCGTCCGCCGGCGCTCGATCCCCACGGCGTGGCGCTGCGCCCGGCCGCCTACCCGCCGCCGTTCGACGCCGCGATCAAGGGCCGCGAGAAGCACCCGCTCGGCGACGCGCTGGGCTTGAAGAACTACGGCGTCAACCTGGTGCGCCTGAAGCCGGGCGCACGCTCGGCGCTGCGCCACTGGCACACCCTCCAGGACGAGTTCATCTGGGTGGTCGAGGGCGACCTGGTGCTGGTCACCAACGCCGGCGAGCAGGTGCTGCCGCCCGGGACCGCCGCCGGCTTTCCGGCGGGCAAAGAGGATGGTCACTATCTGGTCAACCGCACCCAGCGCGACGCGCTCTATCTCGAGGTCGGCGACCGCACGCCGGGCGATTTGCCGAAATACCCGGACGACGATTTCGCGGCCGCGTACGTCGAGGACGGCAAGCGCATCTTCGTGCGCAAGGACGGATCGCGGTTCTGATATGCGGCTGAGCGATTTCCAGGCGCTGACCTTCGACTGCTACGGCACCCTGATTGATTGGGAGCAGGGAATTCTTACCGAGCTCAAGGCGTGGACCACGCCCAAGGGCCTGAGCGACGACGAGATTCTCGAGGCGTTCGGCGCCGAGGAAACGCGCTGCGAGGCGGCGACCCCCGACAAGCCCTATCCCTCGATTCTGGCCGACGTCTACCGCGCGCTCGGCCGGCGCTGGGCGCTGCCGGTCAATCAGGTGGCGCCGATCGTGTTCGGCGGCTCGGTTGGCCGCTGGCCGGCGTTCCCCGACAGCGCCGACGGGCTCGCCCATCTCAAGCAGCACTTTCAGCTCGTCATCTTGTCCAACGTCGACCAGGCTTCGTTCCAGCGCAGCAACGCCAAGCTCGGGGTCGAGTTCGATTTGATCCTGACCGCCCAGGACATCGGCTCCTACAAGCCCGACCGGCGCAACTTCGAATACGCGCTGACCGAGCTCGGCGGCCGCGGCATCGCGAAGGATCGCGTGTTGCACGTCGCCCAGAGTCTGTTCCACGACATCGTCCCAGCCAAAGCGCTGGGGTTGAAGACCGTGTGGGTCAATCGCCGCCGCGGCAAGACGAGCGGCGGCGCGACGCCGCCGGCGAGCGGCGACGCCACACCGGACCTCGAGGTCGCCAGCCTCGCCGAGCTGGTCGAGCGCCACCGCGCCGAGTAGCTAGCGCAAGAACGCGACCAGTTTCTCGTAGGTCGCGTCCGGCGCTTCCTCGGGCACGTAGTGGCCACTCTCGATCGGCCCGCCGGTGACGGTGGTGCCGTAGTCGCGCCAGATCTTCAGCACGTCGCCGTAGACCCGCCCGGTGTGGCTCTTGGCACCCCAGAGCACCAGCAGCGGGCAGCCGACCTTGCGCCCGGCCTCGCGGTCCGCGGTGTCCATCTCGAGATCGCAGGTCGCGCACGCCCGGTAGTCGGCGCACGAGCCTCGGATCGTCTTGGGCGTGAAGCAGCGAACGTACTCGGCGAACGCCTCGGGATCGAAGAAGCCGAGGCCGATGCCTGGCTTGGACAATTTCTTCTCCATGAACCACTGCGCCGGCACCGACGCCATCATGCGCTCGGGAAAATCGGCGGGCTGCGCCATGAAGAGCCAGTGCCACGAGCCGATCGCCCATTGCTTCGAGGTATGGTTCCAGATGTGGTAGTTCGGCAGGATGTCGATCAGCGCCGCTTTCTTCACGCGCGTCGGGTGATCGAGGCACATGCGGTGCGTGGTGCGCGCGCCGCGATCGTGCCCGGCGACCATGAACTCGCGGTAGCCGAGGCGCTCCATGACCTCGACCTGGTCCTGCGCCATGGCACGGAACGAGAAGTTTATGCTGTTCTCGCCGGCCTCGGGCGCCGAGCTGTCGCCGTAGCCGCGCAGGTCGGTGGCAACGACGTGGAACTCGCGCGCGAGCCGCCCGGCGATCTTGTGCCACATCACGTGGGTCATCGGGTTGCCGTGCAGCAGCAAAAGCGGCGGCCCTTTGCCGCCGTGGCGCAGATGGATGCGCGCGCCGCTGGTCTCGATCTCGGTCCGCTCGAAGCCCTCGAACATGGCTCGCCTCCCGCCTTGGTAAATCGCGGCGGAATTAGACCACCGCGACGCCGGTCGGCGCCAGGCTCAGCTGCGGGCACCACCAATCGGTTACGCCGGGGCATAGAGCCGCCGGTCGAGCAGCCCGTCGGTCGCAACCGTCTTGGTACGCGTGCGGTCCTGGACGTGCACGAGGTGGGCGTAGCGCAGCCCGTCGATTGCCTGGAAGGTCGCGACAACCTCCCACACCTGGGCCTGATGGCCGAAGATCGTCCGGTCCGCCGAGCGAAACCGGGCGCCGATATCGCAGTCGGGTGTCATGCCAGCCGCCATGGGCAAAATCCGCCTCGCGCACGCGTTTCGATCGCGCGGGCGCGATCGTAGCCAACGCAGGTCGGTGATCCGGTGACCTCGCCGTGACATGACGCGGAAGCTTCTGAGTCACGGATCGCGCGGAAGTGGAGTAAATGAACGACGAGCGTCGCGGCGCGACGCCCATCAGCGCGGCCTCAGCGCCGCCGCGCCAGTCGGCCCATCAGGGCGTTGGCGGCGACCGCCAGCGCGAACGTCGCCAGCAGCACGGCATACATGTCGGCGACGCGGAAGAACTGGTAGTGCTGGATGGCGCGATGACCGAGCCCACGATCGGAGAACTTGATCTCCGCCAGCAGCACGCCGATGGTCGCGACGCCGAGCCCGAGGCGCATGCCAGAGGTCACCGGCACGACCAACGACGGCAGATAGACCTTGCGCACCAGGTCACTGGCCGAGGCGTTGAAGCTGCGCGCCACGCGCACCAGCACGGCGTCGACCTCGGCCATGCCGGCGATCGCCGCGATCACGACCGGAAAGAACGCCGACAGCGCCGCCATGCCGATCTTCGAGCCGGCGCCGACGCCACACAGCAGCATGACGATCGGCAGGAACACGATCTTGGGCGTCGAGGCGAGCCCGTGAATGTAGGGCCCCGCCGCGGCCGCCGCGAAACGCCGCGCGCCCAGCGCGATGCCGGCCGCCACCCCGGCGAGCGTGCCGAGCGCAAACCCGGCGACGATCTCGTAGGCGGTCCACAGCGCATCGCGGTAGAACAGCGGATCGCCGAGCTCGGCTGCGAGCGCCGCGGCGACGCGCAGCGACGACGGCACGACGCCCTCGTAGAGCAGGCCCGAGCGCGCCAGCAGCTCCCAGGCGCCCCACAGCGCCAAGACGGTGGCGAGCCGCACCGCCAGCACCGCGTGGCGCTCGGAGCGTCCCGTCATCGCGCGCCCACCCAACGCTCGAGCCGGCCGGTCAACGCGTAGAACAGCGCGCTGGTCAGGATCAGGCACACGATCGCGGCGTACATGCCGGGAATGTCGTAACGGTCGTAGAGCTCACCGACCAGGAAACCGAGGCCGCTCAGGTTGGCCAAAAACTCGATGCCGACGATGTTGGTCATGGCGTAGATCAGGCCGAGCCGCACGCCGGTGAAGATCGTCGGTCGCGCCGCCGGCAGCAGCACCTTGGTAGTGACGGCGGCCTCCGACGCGTTGAAGGCGCGCGCGACATTGACGAGCACGGGCCGCACGGCCGCCAGGCCCTCGCGCGTCTTCAAGATGATCGGCACCACCGCGACCACGAAACCCATTGCGATCACGACCCGGATCGAGCGGCCGAAGACCACCAGGAAGATCGGATAGAGCAGCACCAGCGGCGCCGAGAACAGCGCGCCGATCCAGCTCTCGTAGGCGCGGCCGAGCAGCTTCCGGCGATGCAGCAGATAACCGAGCGGCACGCCGACCAGCACGGCCAGCAGGGTCGACAGCAGGGTCGCGCCGAACGTGAGGCAGAAATCCTCGAGCACCGGCTCCTCGGCGACCACCGTGACGAGCGCGGCCAGCATGGCGCTGGGGGGCGCCACGACGTAGCCCGCGATCAGCTCGGCGGCGACGGCGAGCTCGAGCAGCAGCGCCAGCACCGCGACGCACGCGAGACCGGTCGCGCTCGACGCCCAGCCGCGCATCGGCGGCTTCCTAGCGGTTCAGATCCGCGATCGGGCGCAGCATGTCGCGGGTTTGCTCCGCGGTCAGCGGACGGTCGAGGCGCTTGGCCTGGACGGCCTCCTGGATGCTCGCTTCGATGCGGCCGACGCGGCTCAACGCCAATGCCGCCTTGGGGAAGTATTTGCCGCGCAGTTCGGCGACCACCGCCGGCGACACCTGGGCGAACTTGGCGTACATCTCGAGCGCCTCAGGCGACGCGTAGGCCCAGTCGATCGA
>JACQAI010000299.1 GCA_016195115.1 Pseudomonadota bacterium | reverse complement strand
GCCGCCGGAGAGCTCGTGGGGATAGGCGTCGAGGACCGACGGCTCGAGCTGCAGGCGCTCCAGATGCGCGCGCACCGCCGCGGCGAACGCCGGCGCCGGCAGCGCCATGTGGCGCGCCGCGAAGTCGTCGAACGACCGGCGCACGCGGCGCAGCGGATTGAGCACGTTCATCGAGCCCTGCATGATGTACGACAGATGCTTCCAGCGGATCGCGTCCCAGGCGTTCGGATCGGCATCGAGCGGGCTGACGCGCGCGCCGTCGAAGCGGAAGTCGATCGATCCGTCGAGCACGGTCAGCGGCGGCCGGATGGCGCCGGCGATCGTCTTGATCAGGGTCGACTTGCCGCAGCTCGACTCGCCGGCCAGGCCGTAGATTTCGTCGCGCGCCACCGCGAAGCTGACGTCGTCGACCGCGCGAACTTCGCGCGTCACGCCGAACGCGCGCGTGCGGTAGTAGGCGCGCAGGCCGCGCACGGCAAGGATCGGCTCGGCGGGATCGTGGGCGACGGCAGCGATCACGTCAGGCCCCCGTGCGCATCAGGCGCGAGCGCGGGTCGATGTACTCGTTCATCGCGATCGCGACCAGGAAGAAGCCGATGAAGGTCGCGACCACCAGGGCGACCGGAAACGCGATCCACCACCAGATGCCGGCGACCATGGCGGTGTGCTGGTTGGCCCAGAAGATCATGCCGCCGATGGTCGGCGTGTTGATGTCGGTGAAGCCGAGCACGGCCAGGGTGACTTCGAGCCCGATCGCCCAGTTGATGTTGTTGAGCGTGGTCGAGAACACGATCGGCAGCACGTAGGGGAAATGCTCCTCGGCCAGGATGCGGCCGACGCTCATGCCGGAGAACACGCTGGTCTCGGTGAACTCGCGGGTGCGCAGGCTCATCGCCAAGGAACGGATCAGGCGCGCGTCGTAGGCCCAGCCGAGCCCGGCCATGACCAGCGCGAGCAGCGCCCACGTCATGCTGTCGCGCATCACGAAGTAGAACAGCACCAGGATCGGGAACAGGGGGACGACGAGGAACGTGTCGTTGATCGACATCAGGACGCGATCGACCCAACCGCCGAGATAGCCGGCGACCAGGCCGATGACCAGCGCCAGCATGCGGCTGACCAGCGCGACCATCAGCCCGAACGCGAGCGTGTTGCGGATCGCGAAGCTGAGCTGCCAGAACACGTCCTGGCCGCGCGAGTTGGTGCCGAGGAGGTACGGCCAGCTCGGCGGCACGTCGGGTGGCACGACATAGGTCAGGTTCGGCGGGTAGGGCGAGACCAGCGACAACGCGGCAACGCCGCCGACGACGGCGAGCAGCGCGACCCCGAGGGCGAATTCGCGGTTGTAGCGGAACAGATCGCGCGCGATCGCCAGCATGACGGCCTAGCGCGCCTTCACGCGCGGGTCGACCAACGGATAGAGCAGGTCGATCGCCAGGACGGCGAGCGCGACGGCGATGATCGACACCGAGGCGACGCCCAGCACCAGGCTGTAGTCGCCGGCCAGCACGCCGTAGACCAGTAGGCTGCCCAAGCCGGGGTAGCCGAACACCTGCTCGATGATGATGACGCCGGTGTAGATCGTGCTGACCGACATGGCGAGCCCGGTGACCTGCGGCGCCAGCGCGTTGCGCATCACGTAGGACGCCAGGATGCGGCGCGGCCTGACCCCGCCGAGCTCGGCGAACACGACGTAGTCCTCGGTGACGATGTTGGACACCAGCGAGCGCATGCCGAGGAACCAGCCGCCGAGGCCGACCAGGATCAGGGACAGCGCCGGCAGCAAGGAATGCCGGAATACGCTGGCGACGAAGCGCAGGTCGAACGCGCGCTCCAGGTTGATCTGATACCCGCCGGTGATCGGCAGGATCGGCCACACATAGCCGAAGACGATCAACAGCACGAAGCCGACGATGTAGTAGGGGATCGGGTGCAGGGCCATCGCAACCGCGCCGGCGGCGCGCAGCGCGCGCGAGCGCGGGTAGTAGCCGGCGAGCCCGCCCAGGAGATTGCCGAGGCTCCAGCTGATCAACGTCGCGATTGACCACAGCCCGACGGTCCACGGTGCCGCCCGCCGGATCAGCACGGACACCGGGGTCGGGAAGGCCGACAGCGACGGGCCGAAGTCGGCGACCGCGATGCGTTGCCAGAACACCGCGTACTGCTCCCACAACCCGCCCTCGAGTCCGTAGAGCTCGCGCAGCGACTGGCGCATCAGCGCGATCGCTTCAGGGCTCGTGGCGCCAAATTGCGTCGCCGCCGCAACCGTCTGCTCGACCGGGTCGATCGGCGTCGCGTGGCTGATGAAGAAGACGATGTTGATGCCGATGAACACGACCAGCACGAACTGGCCGAGCCGGCGCAGCAGATAGGCGGGGTAGCTACTCGTCATCGCGCACCCTCGTCGTCATTGCGAGCGAAGCGAAGCAACCCAGATGGGCCGCTGGGTTGCTTCGTCGCTGCGCTCCTCGCAATGACGGTACTGACCTACGGCTTCGTCGGCTTGAGCTTCACCATCATGTATTTGGTGTTGCCCCAGTTGGGCACCGGATCGGTGTAGGGCGCGGTCTCGGCGTTCGGATAGCCGGTCCAGTAGGTCTCGTCCATCACCGTGAAGACGTTGTACGACATCAGCGGGATGATCGGCATCTCGCGCACCGCCAGCTTCAGGTAATCGCGGCCGAGCTCGACGCCTTTGGGGTCGTCGAAGTCGACGCGGCGGACGTCCTCGATGATCTTGTCGAGCTCGGGATTGCTCCAGCGCTGCCAGTTGCGCGGCGGCTGGGGCTTGCCGGACGCGACCACGAACTGGGAATGCCAGCTGTCGAGGAAGAACGACAGGTCCGGGTGGCCACCCCAGGTCTCGACCGACCAGCTGATGATCGCCTCGAAGTCGCCGGTCTGGCGCCGTTCGAAGAACGTGCCCTGCGCGACCGTGGTCGCGGCGTCGATGCCGGCTTGCTGCCACTGCTGCGCGATCATGCTGCCGGCGCGCGTCATCACCGGGCGCGCCTCGCCCTCGACCGTGATCTTGATCGCGAACGGCTTGCCGTCCTGTGTCTGCCACTTGCCGCCGACCTTCTTGAAGCCGGCGCGCTGGAGCAGCTCGGTCGCGGCCTGCGGGTCTGGCTTCCACCAGCCGCGGCCGAACGCGCGCGCGATCTGGTCGGGCGCGCTCGGCACCTGGTCGCCCAGCGACGGCCGCAGCATGTCGGCGATCTGCTTGCCGACGGTCGGGTCGTACGGCTTGATCTTGCGCTTGCCGGTATCGAGCTCGAAGGCCTTAAGCCAATCCTCGAGCGGTCCCTGATAGTAGTCGGGGTGGGTCCCGGTCGGCGGCACGCCGATCGCCGAGATCGTCGCGGCGCCGCGATACGACGCCATCGACACCGCCTTGATGTCGATCAGCAGCGCCAGCGCCCAGCGCACGTCGCGGTTCTTCAACAGGTCGTTCTGCAAGTTGAAGATCACCGCCGGCAGGGTCGGGTCGGGATGGGCGTAGGGGAAGCCCTTGAACCAGCCGTGCGACGTCTTGGCCTGCTTCGCCAAGGTGAACATGCCCTCGGGCGAGGTGTCGTGGATGATGTCGAGCTCGTGGTTGAGCTGGGCAATCACGCGCTTGTCGGGCGGACCGGGGTCGAGATAGGTGACGTAGGTCGGCCCGGGTTGGCCGAAGCGCGCCACCGTGGTGCGCTGCCAGTCCGGGCGGCGCTGCCAGATGAACCACTTGCCGTTGGGATCGAAGCTGTTGAGCGTGTAGGCGCCCAGTCCGATCGGCGGGTTGAAGTCGAACTTGAGGAGATCACCGGCCTTCTCGAACACGTGCTTGGGCATCATCCACATGGCGTTCCAGCGCACCGTGAACAGCGCGTGGAAGCGCGAGTTCGGCTTCTTGAGCTTGAAGACGACGGTGTTGCGGTCGGGTGCCGCGATGCTCGCGACGTTGACCTGGATCGGCGCGCTCCAGCGCAGCCCGTTGGTCTTGAGGTGGGTCTCGACCGTATAGACGACGTCGTCGGCGCTGAACTCGACGCCGTCGCTCCAGAAGATGCCGGGCCTGAGCTTGACGGTCATCTCGGTGAAGTCGGCGTTGTACTTGGGCTTGTCGGACGCCAGCGAGTTGTCCCACACGCCGTCGACGCCGCGGTTGGGGTCGATGTACCAGAAGGTGTCCATCATCAGCTGGTGCAGGCCGGTCGACTGGCCGCCGGCGTTGATCGCCCAGATGTTGAACCAGCCGGCGTTCTTGATCGTGCCCTCGGGGTTCTCGACGATCAGGGTCTGGTTGCGCGGCAGGTTCGAGATCGTGCCCTGGGCGAGGGCAGGCAGCGCCGCGAGCCAGGCGACGGCGGCGATCAGGCATGAGCGCACGAGTTGCATCGGACTCCTCCCGGGATGGCTGTTTTGGGCGACGCTAGTGGTGGGCGGACGAAGGGTCAACCGTGGGTCTCTCCGGATCACGCGGTCACGGCGAGCATGCGCAGCCGGCCGACGTCGAGCCGGCGCTCGAGCGCCTGGCTGAGCAGCGACAGCGGCCAGCACAGCGCGAAGTACAGCCCGGCGACCAGCGCGTAGACGATGAAGGGCCGGAACGTCGCGTTGTTGACGATCTGCGCCGCGCGCGTCAGCT
>JACQAI010000275.1 GCA_016195115.1 Pseudomonadota bacterium | reverse complement strand
CGGCGCGCGTGTCGGCGAACAGCGGACCGATCTTGACACCCTCGCGGCACGGCCGCGCGACCCCGTAGCCGGCGAGCGCGCCGTCGCGCACCAACGCGCGCACGACATGGCCGGGCGCCCGCGTCCACGCCGCCAGGAAGCGCGGCCGCGGCGCCGGAAAGCACGTGCCATCGTAGGCCCCGAGCGCCGCGTCGAGGGTGGCGTCGGGCACCACGACGGCCGGATCGAGCCGGCCCGCGCGCGCCGGCGTGCCGCCGTAGCGGATGTTGCGATAGGCGAGCACGAAGCCCGATCGGGCGTAGTTGGCCTGCTGGGCGACCACGCCGTCGAGCCCGACGACGCGTTGGCCGGCGTGGGGCAGCGCGGCGCGCCACGTCGCCAGTCCAAAGCCGCGGCCGCGCGCCTCGGGCGATACGATATAGAAGCCGAGGAAGGCGAATGCCGCGCCGTAGTTGACCACCGAGATCGCCGCCACCGGGACGCCGCCGGCGAGCCCGAGAAAGAAACCGGCGGGATCCTCGGCCGCGAAGCAGCCCATGTCGGTCGGACCGGGGTTCCAGCCTTCGGCGGCCGCCCAATCGGCGAACCAGGCCAGCTCGTCACGCCGGGCGACGCGCACCGTGACGGCGGCGTCGCGCATGCTCAGGCCGAGGCCGCGACCTGATCCAGGGTCGAGGCGTGGTCGCGCACCGTGGTGCGATGCATGTCGCGGCGATAGCGCGTGTCGTCATAGGCGCGGCCGCGATGCATGGTGCAGCGGTTGTCCCACATCACCAGGTCGCCGACGGTCCAGCGGTGGGTGTAGACGAAGCGCGGCTGGGTGGCGAACTCGGTGAGGTCGGCAAGCAACGCCGCGCCGTCGGCCTCGGACAGGCCGCGAACGCGGAAGGCATGCGCGGCCAGATAGAGCGTCCGGCGCTTCGAGCCGGGATGCGTGCGCACCACCACCTGCGGCACCGGCGGCAGGGCGGCACGCTCCTCGGCGTCGATCTCGAATTTCGCGACCAGGCCGCGCGAATGCCAGATCGAATGCTCGGCGACCAGGCCATCGAGGCGCCGCCGCGTCGTCTCGGGCAGCGCGTCGTAGGCCGCGCGCAGGTCGGCGAACTCGGTCTCGCCGCCCTCGGGCGGGATGACGCGCGCCGACAACAGCGAATAGCGCGCCGGGACCTTGCGGAACGAGGCGTCGGTGTGCCACAGCCGGTTGCCCAGGCTGTAGAGCCGCCGCCGATCGGTCTCGCCGAGCAGCCGGTTGTCCTCGTCGAGATTGGAGACGTCGGCGATCTCGCGGCGCGCCAGCCGCGGCGTGTTGCCCTTGAGGATCGCCTTGGCGGCCCCCTCGAGCGGTCCGAAGCGCGCGCTGAAGGCGATCTGCTGCTCGTCGTCGATCGCCTGGCCCGGGAAGATCAGCACCGCGTGGCGGTCGATCGCGGCCTCGATGGTCGCGAAGGTCGCATCATCGAGCGCTCGGCGGAGGTCGACGCCGGTGACCCGGCCGACGAACAAGGGGTGGACCGGCTCGACCGTGAGGGTCATGGCGTGGCTCCGGATCGCGGGCGCGGCAGACTGCCTGCTACTATCTCGCGATCCGGCCGCGAGCGCAAACAGGCGATCCCCTCACAGTTTGGCGACCATCGCCTCGAGCTGGTCGGTCGCCTTGCCCCAGCCGTCGTGGAAGCCCATCGTCTCGTGGGCCTCGCGGTCGGCGACCGTCCAGTGGCGCACGCGCGCGGTGTAGCGCGTCTGGGTGCCCTCGTCCTCGAAGGTCACGATCGCGGTCATGAACGGTTTGCCCGAGGGCTGCCACGCGGTCGTGTAGGCGTCGGTGAACACCAGGCGGCGATCCTTCACGACCTCGAGATACACACCGCGGTGGGGAATCTCGTTGCCGTCGGGGCCGCGCATCACGACCAGGCTGGCGCCGCCCGGCCGCACGTCGACCTCGATCACCGGCGTCGTCCAAGGTCGCGGCGTGAACCACTGCTTCATCAGCTCGGGCTCCGTCCAGGCGCGAAACAGCTCGGCGCGCGGCGCGTCGATCAGCCGCGTCAGCACGAGCTCGCGATCGGCGAGCGATTCGGGGGTGGTCATCGTCGTCTCCCTATCGTCCGTCGTAAGCGCGCTGCAGCGCGGCGATGTCGAGCTTGATCATGCCGAGCATCGCGGCCATGACCCGGCTCGAGCGGGCAGGATCCGGATCCTGCAGCAGCTCGCCGAGGATCTTCGGCACGATCTGCCACGACACGCCGTACTTGTCGGTGAGCCAGCCGCAGCGCACGGGCGCACCGCCGTCAGCCGTGAGCTTGGCCCACAGCGCGTCGACCTCTGCCTGGGTCTCGCAGCTGACCAGCCACGAGGTCGCCGGCGTGAACTTGTAGTGCGGGCCGCCGTTGAGCGCGACGAACTGCTGGCCTTCGATCTCGAAGGTCACGGTCATCACGGAGCCCTTGGGTGCCGGCCCGGCATCGCCGAAGCGCCGGATCTCGACGATCTTCGCGTTCTTGAACACGCTGGTGTAGAACGCCGCCGCCGCCTCGGCCTTGCCGTCGAACCACAAGAACGGCGTGATCTTCTGCATCTGATGTCTCCCGGGTGGTCAGCAGCGCTTAGGCTGGTTGAGCGCCCACAGAATACCGAACGGATCGCGCAGCTGGCCGTAGCGATCGCCCCAGAACATCTCGGCGACCGGCATCACGGCGATAGCGCCAGCGGCGACCGCACGCTGCCACCAGGCGTCGATGTCATCGACCGCGAGCAACAGGTGGAACCCCTGCGGCGGCGCCACGGGGTGGCCGTGCTCGGGATAGGGATCGCTGAGCATCAGCGAGCCGCCGTTGACGTAGAGGTGGACGTGCATCGTCCGGCCGCGGTCGTCGACCGGCTGGGCACCCACCAGCTCGGCGCCGAAGGCCCGGCGGTAGAATTCGGCGGCCCGGGTGGCGCCGTCGACCTGCAGATAGGCGATCACACCGCCCAGCATGGCGGGATTGGCGCGGGTCGGGGTGGCGGTGGCGGCAGTCATGGCGGCTCCTTCGGCGGGCTTCGGCTTGGTTTCGCCCCAAGGACGAACCGGCGCGCTGTCGCCCGACAGCGTCCCACGGATTTTTTGGGCGGCCTTGCGTCGCGGCCGGTTTTCCCCACACTCCAACGGCATGACCCCCGCCACCGCCGCGCAGCGCCTTCACCCGCCGGGCGGTCGGTGCCTCGAACGGCGCGTCACCCGGTTCGGCACGATCGATATCATCGAGCGCGGCGCCGACGGCGCGCGGCTCTACCTCCAGAACGACCAGGTCCAAAGCTTCGCGCAACCGGGCGGCAACAGCCTGGTCGCCTACGTGCAGGCGATGCGGTCGGTGCTGCTGCAGTCGCGCATCCAGCGCGTCGCCGTGCTGGGCGCGGCCGGCGGCACGTTGGGCACCATGCTGACGCGCGACGGCGCCGAGCCGATCCTGGTCGACATCAATCCCGAGGCGTTCGAGCTGGCGCGCCAGTATTTCTGGCTGGCACCGGCGGCCGCCTGCGTGGTCGCCGACGCCCGCCGCTTCCTCGACGACGGCACCGAGCTGTTCGACGCCATCGTGCTCGATGCTTTCGGCGGCGGCGACATGCCGCCGCATCTGGCGACCATCGATTTCTTCAGCCTGGCGCGCCGGCGCCTGCTGCCCCAAGGCTTGCTGCTGGTCAACGCGCCGGTCGAGCGCCGCCAGCGCTCGAGCGTGCCCAGCCTGTCGCGCGACCTCGCGGCCAGCGGCTTTGCCGTGACGATCTTCGAGGGACCGCCGTGGCTGTGCCGGAATTCCTTGATCGTCGGCGGCTATGTGCCCGAGGTCGCACTGGCGCTGGGCGACGAGCCGGCCGAGACCCGGCGCGAGCTCATGAGCCTGCGACGCCGCCCGGGTACCCCACCCCACGGGGCGTGACGCCGTGCGCCAACTTGCGTTAGGCTTAGGGCCGAAATCGACGAATCGTTTCGTCGGGTGCCGCCGCCGCGGCGCACCCCGCGCCTGGAGGGTCGGTCATGCTGTCACGCGAGGACAACGAGCTCCTGACCCGGGTCGGCGCCGGCACGCCGATGGGCGACACCTTGCGGCTCTACTGGCTGCCCGCGCTCATTGCGAGCGAGGTCGCCGAGCCCGACGGGCCGCCGGTGCGCGTGCGCCTGCTCGGCGAGGACTTGGTGGCGTTCCGCGACAGCGACGGACGCATTGGCCTGCTCGACGAGTTCTGTCCGCATCGCCGCGCCTCGCTATTCTTTGGGCGCAACGAGGAATGCGGCCTGCGCTGCGTCTATCACGGCTGGAAGTTCGACGTCCAAGGCCGCTGCATCGACCAGATGAACGAGCCGGCGGACAGCCAGTTCGGTCACAAGGTGCACATCGGCGCCTATCCGACGGTTGAGCTCGGCGGCGTCGTGTGGGCCTATCTCGGGCCGCCGGAGCGGACGCCCGCGCCGCCCAAGTTCGCCTGGACCCAGGTGCCGGCGACGCACCGCATGGTCAGCAAGGTGATCCAGGAGACCAACTGGCTGCAGGCCCTCGAGGGCGGGCTCGACACGTCGCACGCGCCGATCATGCATCGGCTGCTCAGCGAAAACTCGAAGCTCGGCGGCATCAGCCCGTCGAGCCCGTTCGTGCGCGGCGGCGCGCCGAAGCTGGTGGTCGACCTGACCGACTACGGCTACCAGTATGCCGGCATTCGGCCGCTCGGCGACGCCGAGATGCACATCCGCACCTACCATTTCGTCATGCCGTTCCATCAGCTCCGGCCGTCGCGGGCGGAAAGCCGCATCCCGATGGTGGCCGGCCACAGCTGGGTGCCGATCGACGACCACAACACCATGGTCTACAACTGGGGCTACAGCATCGGCGACGAGCCGCTCACCGCGGAGGACCGGCTCGAGCGCACGCTCGGCAACGGGCCCGCCAACGTCGATCCGGTGACCTTCCGCTCGCTCAAGAACCGCCACAACAACTATCTGATCGACCGCGCGGCGCAGCGCAGCGAGTCGTTCACCGGCATCGACGGCATCAACGCCCAGGACCGCGCGGTCCAGGAGAGCATGGGCCGCATCGTCGACCGCAGCCGCGAGCATCTCGGCCCGGCCGACAAGGCGATTATCCAGATGCGCCGGCTCATGCTGCGCGCGGTCAAGACCGTGCAGGAGGGCGGCACCCCGCCGGGCGTGCGCCCGAGCTACTACGCGATCAAGGCCGCCGAGGACGTGCTGCCGCGCGACGCCGACTGGCGCGCCCGGCTGACGCCGGACATGAAGGCCGCCGACATCCTGCAGACGGTGTAGCACCGCCTCAGGCGTTATACGCACTCAGAACACCTGAGTATAATCGTCAGGCGGGGCCGACCAGATAGAGGATCACGCCGGCGGCCGAGCAGGCGAGCAAGGTCGGGATCATCCCTACCTTGAAGCGGAAGATCGCGATCATCGCCGCCGCCAGCGCCAGCGCCCAGCCATCGACGCTCGACGGCACCGGCGCGTCGAACGCGACGCCGAAGCCGCGCACCGGCGGGACGGCGCGGAACACCGTGTGGATGGCGAACCAGATCGCCAGGTTCATGATCACGCCGACCGCCGCGGCGGCGATCGCCGACAGCGCACCGCTGATCGCCGCGTTGCCGCGCAGGGTCTCGATCGTTGGGGGCGTGCGGAAAACGCATCTCGAGCGTTCCTCGTCAAAGGGCGCATCACCGCAGCTGCCGCGCTGGACCGCCGACCATCACCGCAATCTGCGCAAGCTCGGGATCACGCGACGGACAGGATTTTCGGGGTTGATGATTGGCATCCACGGATCAATGTTCCGGTTGGGGAACATGGCGCCGATACCGCGCTCCGCATTTGGATCGGGTCGCCACCATCGGTTTCCGGTGGCATCTTCTGGACGCCCCTCATCCGGTATGTCGGTTCCCGGGATGTTTTCCCTGGGATCCGGTAGCGGTTCAATCTCAACATCATCCCGACTGGGACTAGCCGCAGCAGGGCTCCAACGGCTCAGATAGAGAAGGGCCCGAATGACGTCGGACTGAGGCTGAGGAAATGCCGCCCCCGGATCAGGCGGAGGCAACGGGCCGAATGGTAACCAACCCCGCCAATCCATTGCCAGGACGCCGGGATCGCCCGGCGGACGAGATGGCGACGCGGGCAATATCGCCAAGCTGGACCACGGCATCCCCGTGTGCGGAAACCACGGGAGCGGGTTGGACTGCCAGCGCCCGGTCGATGGATCGCGTAGGAAGGGCGGCAGCGGGTTGTCGTACATACCCATGGATCTTCCCTCCGTGTAGGGTTGACGCGGCGCGCGGTGAAGCGGCACTTGCGCAAACTTCGAACATCAGCGCCACGATCGGTCGGACGGCTGGCGTCCCGCGCCAGCTCATGCGAGAGGATCGACGGCGCTTCGGGAGCAGGCGTACCCCACTCCCAGGGAGACACGCGTGTAGTGAGCACCCGTCACACCGTCGAGAGCTTGCGCAGCACACTACAACCCGAAAATCGGCACTTCTTGCGTGATCGTGGTGCCTCTGGCCGATACGTCGCGACGCTCAGATGCGCGGGATTCGATTTGGTGGCGTCGAACGCGGTCCGCGTCCCGCGGAACGGTGTGCGCTCGCCGCCGAGATGCGCGCCCAGAGGCGCAACCATCGCGAGGTCTCAGGCCGAGGCAGCGAGCTGATCGAGCGTCGAGGCGTAGTCGCGCGCCGTCGCGGGATGGCTGTTGCGGTCAGTTACCTGGTTTGATGTCGATATCCACCGAGGCAATGAATCGCGCCGTCCCACGAACGACGGGACGTCGGTACAACGTACCTTGGGCGTCCTCCAGGGCCTGAGCAGTTGGCTCGGTTATGGTCAATGTCTTACGAGCAACACGTGACGGACCCATGGTAATAAAGTCGTACTGTTGCCGACCAACGAACAGCACGATGCGCTCCGTGCGAAACTTGATGAGCGCATTTCCAGGTTCGACGAAAGCGACCACCGTCACCGGCGTTCGCCTATCATCAATGAGCAACTCGATCTGGCCCTCACAGAGTGCGTTCTCAGCACAATCCATAACGACCGGCGGCGCCGCCTGCGG
>JACQAI010000274.1 GCA_016195115.1 Pseudomonadota bacterium | reverse complement strand
GTCGCACCGCGTCGCGTGCCTGCGCTGGGAGGAGATCGCCGCCGCCGAGCCGTGGCTCCCCGACACGCCCCCCGCCTGGCACCCCACGGCGGCAGCCGTCACGCCGTGAGGTTCGCCATCCCGATCCGCGCCCGAAGCCTGCTCCCCAGCATGGCGGTGTACGCCGCCTGTCTACCCTTCGAGGCTTTTTGCGTCGACGGACGCTGCGCCGATCAGCCGGGTTGGCTCGTTCTGCTGCTCGGTTTCTTTTCCGTCGGCGAAACGCGCGCGAATATGACTTGGTTGGCCAATCCGATCCTGTTCAGCGCGTGGGTGATGATCGGGTTCGGCGAGAAGGCCATCGCGATCGTGTTGAGCCTCGTGGCGTTGGTCGCGGCGGCGGCATTCCTGTTCATGAACACCGTCATCACGGATGCTAGCGGGACGCTTCTTCCCATAACTGGTGTCACGGTCGGTTATTGGCTTTGGCTCGCGAGCATGGCGACGGCTTGCTTGGGTGCAATTTTCCTCCGCCGCCCCGATGCTGCACGCAAGACCAGCGCCTAGCGCAGCCCGCGCAGCCGCGTCAGCGCGTAGATCGTCTCCATCACGGGGACCTTGACGTCGAGCTTGTGCGCGAGCTCGACCACGACGCCGACCAGCGCCTCGATCTCGAGCGCGCGGCCGGCCTCGAGGTCCTGCAGCATCGAGGTCTTGAAGGCGCCGAGGTCGGCCGCCTGGGCGAAGCGCTGCTCGAGCGTGAAATCGAACGTCATGCCGAGCGCGCCGGCGACCGCGCGGACCTCGAGCATGGCGGCCGACAAGGTCGCCTTGACGGCGGGGTCGGTGATCAGCCGATCGATCGTGGTATTGGCCAGCACGCTGACCGGATTCATCGTCGCGTTGCCCCACAGCTTGAGCCAGATCGCCTTGCGGATCGCCGGCGTCGCCTGGCACTTGAAGCCGACCCGCTCGAACAGCCCGACGATCTCGGCCAGCCGCGGCGAGCTCGAGCCGTCGGGTTCGCCGAACAGCATCAGCTCGTCCAACGTCAGGTCGACGACGCCGGGCTCGGGCACGCGGGCACCCGCGTAGGTCACGGCGCCGATCGCCTGGCGCGATGGCAGCGCGCGCTCGATTGCGCCGTCGGGGTCGATCGCGTCGAGCCGCGAGCCGTCCAAGCGCCCGCCCTCCATGTAGAAGTACCACCACGGCACGCCGTTCTGGACCGGCACCACGACGGTCTGGGGCGTCAGCATCGGCGTCAGGGTCGGCGCGACCGCGGCCAACGAGTAGGCCTTGAGCGCCAGGACCACGACGTCCTGGGGCCCGAGCTCGGCCGGCGCGGCGGCCGCGCGCACCGGCACGGTATCGCGCCGACCGCGGCAGATCAGGGTGACGCCGTTGCGCCGGATCGCCTCGAGCGCGGCGCCGCGCGCCAGCACCGAGACGTCCTGGCCGGAATGGGCGGCGAACCGCTGGGCGATCGAGCCGCCGATCGCCCCCGGTCCGACGATGCAGATCTTCATGCCATGCCTGCGCGCGGTCGAGCCGACGGCAGCTTGTCAATCGTCGGGCGCGGAGGCAAGCTCGCGCGACCTCGCCGGATGATTCGATGCATCGCACACGCTGGCTGCCCTTGGGATTCTCCTTGGTGGCGTTGCTCGTCGTCGTACCGCCCGCCGGCGCCCAGGACAGCGCGCTGACCGACCTGCGCGCCGCGCTGCTGGCGCTGCGCCCCGATCCCTACGGTGCGCGCGGCTCGCACGGCGAGACCCCGGCGTTCGCCGCGATCAAGCAGCAGCTGCGCGGCTGGGTCGAGGATCGGCTCGGCGCTTTCGTGCGCGACGGCGATGAGCTCATCATGGCGCGCGAGCTGAGCGCCGAGCTGTTCAACGGCGATCTGCTGTGCGAGGCGAGCGACGGCACGCTGCACGACCGCTGCGACCGCGGCGCGTCGGTCGACTACAGCCCGCGCGGCTTTCTCGGCGAGATCCGCCTGCAGCGGCTGCAAAACGGCAAGATCCTGGTCGTGCGCACCGCGGTCGGCGTGATCTGCGGCTACGACGAATCGGCGTACGTCTATGCCTGGCGCAACGACCGCTGGCAGCTGTTGCTCGCGGCCGAGCAGGACACCTCGGGGCGCCAGCCCTTCAAGCCGCTGCACCTCGATGCCGTGCTGGTGTCGGGGGCGCCGGGCGATGACGACGGCGACCGGCTCGTCCTCACCTTGGGCCACCCACCGCGCTGCGCGTCGAATTGGCACCCGGTCACCTATCGGCTGTGGCGGGTCGGCCCGACCCGGTCGGTCGTGACTCTGCTGCTCGACCGCGTCGAGCCGGCTTTTCTCGACGGCGAGCCGCCGATCCTCGGCAGCGTCGGCGCCAACGACGCACTGATCGAGTTCCGTACCGGCAGCCTCGATCTCGATGTCCACAATCGGACGGCAGTCCGCCACTACCGTATCGACGGCGGCGCGGTCAGACGGGTCGATCCGATCGCGCTCGGCCCGGGCAACTTTGTCGAGGAGTGGCTGCGTGAGCCCTGGGAGGAGGCCGTGGCCTGGACCGACGCCGCCGCACGGACCGCGCTCGACCCCTGGCACGACCAGCTGCGCGCCGACTATCGCTCGGGCGAGTTCCTCGGACCGACGCGGCGCTGCGCGCGCGCGGCGGACCTGTGGCAGGTCGGCCTGCGCTTCGGCAACCCGGACAAGCCGACCGACGTCTACTTCCTGGTTCGCTGGCAACCGCCTTATCGGTTCCGGCTGGTCGACGTCGCCAATCGCGCTTGGCGCGACTGCGCCGCCGACGACCCCGACGCCGACGAGCGCCGCACCCTGTTCCCGGTCCAGGACTGGCGCTAGAGTCACGCGCTGCGGCAGGGCTGGCAATGGAGACGGGCATGAGCGCGAACGTGCAGCGGGTGGTGCGGCAGAAATGGTCGGGCGACGAGCAGCGCCTCAGGGTCGAGCTCGCGGCGGCCTATCGCATCATCGACCATCTCGGCTGGACGTCGCTGATCTACAACCACATCACCGTGCGGGTGCCCGGCCCGCAGCGCCATTTCCTGATCAATCCCTACGGGTTGTTGTACGGCGAGATCACGGCCTCGAGCTTGGTCAAGATCGACATCGCCGGCACCGTCATCGAGCCCGGTGTCGGGCCGTTCGGAGCGGACGTCAACCCGGCCGGCTTCACGATCCATGCCGCGGTTCACGGCGCGCGCGACGACGCGCACTGCGTCGTCCACACCCACACGGTCGCGGGCTCGGCGGTGTCGGCGATGGCATGCGGCCTGCTGCCGCTGACGCTCGAGGCGATGATGTTCTACGACCGCATCGCCTATCACGATTTCGAGGGCGCCACGGTGGTCGCGGACGAGGGGCCGCGCCTGGTGCGCGATCTCGGCGACAAGAACGCCATGATCCTGCGCAATCACGGCCTGCTGACGCTCGGCCACACGGTGCCCGAGGCGATCATCATGATGTGGGCGCTCGAGCGCGCGTGTCAGATGCAGGCGACCGCGATGGCGAGCGGCACCAAGGTCCATCCCTGCTCGCCCGAGGTCGCGAGCCGCGTCGCGGCACAGACCGCCTTCACCGACCAGGGTCCGCGCGGCGACCGCGCCTTCAACGCCCTGGTGCGCGCCATCGACGCCAAGGACCCGTCCTACAAGAACTAGCGTCGACCGGCCCCATCCGGCCTCCCGGCCTCGCGCCGGTGGCTGCCGCCGAGGGACCGTTCCCTGCCGCGGTGGGCGTAATTTTTGGTACGGCTCAGCCGACATCTTGAAACCGAATCCTCGAAAGAATCCACATGGTCTAGACGACCCTGTGAATGATTGTTATTATGGTTAAAATTCGGGCGAGATACGGACCATGCGTCGCTTGGAATACGTGCTGAACTGCAAACAGGCGTTGCCGCCCGACGACGACGTCGAGGCGCTTGCCGCCGCGCTGCGCCGCGACCTCATCCCGCTGGGCGTCTGGGTGGTGGTGCGCCGACCCGAGGAGGCCGATGCGGGGCTGCACGGCGACTGCAGCACCGAGTTGCAGCAGCGCATCGACGCCATCGTCCGCTCGATCATCGGCGCGCACAGGCAGCACACCAGCCGCCCGAACTGACGGTTCTTTAGAACCGTCGTCCCCGCGAAAGCGCTCTAGAACCGTCATCCCGGCGAAAGCCGGGATCCAGGAGTCGCGCGACGGCTGTTTGAGCTTGTGAGCCTGGATCCCGGCTTTCGCCGGGATGACGGGCTTTTCTTGGGCGGGCTCATATCTAGCCGCGCAGCAGCGAGCCGCGCACCGCGCAGAAATCCTCGACCGCGGCCGCCAGCGCGTCGCAGTCCTCATCCGTGATCGCGAGCGACAGCGCCGCCATGCCGCGCTTGGCGAACCAGTGGCCGCGCTGCAGCATGTCGAAGAAGAACAGATCGCGCAGCGCCGCGTCGCCTTGGGCGGCATCCGCCGGCGTGCGGATCATGCCGCCGCGCATGTGAACCTGGAGCATCGAGCCCAAGCCGGTGAACTGCATCGCCAGGCCGCGCTCGCGCGTCAGCGCGTTGAGCCGCGCGCGCAGCCGGTCGCCGCGCGCGTTGAGCGCGGCGGCCGCCTCGGCGGTGTAGATCTTGGTCAAGCCGGCGATCCCGGCGTTCATGGTCAAGACGTTGTTGTTGAACGTGCCGGCGTGCGGGAAGTGGTCCTCGCGGCGCGGGTCGTAGCGTGCCATCAGGTCGGCGCGGCCGCCGAACGCGCCGAAGCTCATGCCGCCGCCGATGTACTTGCCCAGGGTCGTGAGGTCGGGCAACACGCCGGTCGCCTGCTGCAGCCCGCCGGGCGACAAGCGTGACGTCATGACCTCGTCGAAGATCAGGATCGCGCCGCTGCGCGTCGCGGCGGCGCGCAACGCGCCCAGGAACTCGCGCTCGGCCGGAATGCAGCCGCCGCTGCCCATCATCGGCTCGAGGATGACGGCGGCGAGCTCGCTGGCGTGGCGCTCGATCAGCGCCAAGGTCTGGTCGGTGTCGTTGTAGGGCGCGATGACGAACTCGAACGGCGCGTTGATCGCCGGCGGCGTGCCGCGGAAATAGAACACGCCGCCGTGATAGCCGCCGTCGAACACCATGATCTTGGCGCGGCCGGTGACCGCGCGGGCGGTCACCAGCGCCATCAGGTTGGCCTCGGTACCCGAGTTGGTGAAGCGCACCAGCTCGATCGACGGGAAGCGGTCGATGATGGCTTGGGCGAAGCGCGCCTCGAGCGCGCCCTGAGCGCCGAAATTGATGCCGCCGTCGAGCGCCGCGTCGAGTGCCGCGCGAATCACGGGGTGGGAATGACCGTAGATGCCGGCGGTGTATTCGCCGAGGAAGTCGGTGTAGCGGTGACCGTCGAGATCCCACAGCCGCTGGCCTTCGCCGCGCGCCATGGTAAGCGGGAACGGCGTGTAGAAGATCGACGTGCGCGTATTGCCGCCGGGCAGCGCCGCGGTCGCCGCCTGGTGCTGCGCCAGGCTCTTGGGATTGGCCGTGCTATAGTGCTCCTCGGCCTCGCGCAACGCCGACGCGATGTCGGCGTTCGGCCGCGTCGCCTGATCCATCACTGCAGATGCCTCAGATGCTGGGCGACGAAGTCGCACTGGACGAGCTCGCGATAAGCCTCGGTCAGACGCTGGGTGACCGGGCCGGGGATCGTGCCGTCGCCGAACTTGGCGCCGTTGAGCGAGCGCGCCGGGCAGATGCACAGGCTGGTCGAGGTCACGAACGCCTCGTCGGCGGTGTAGGCGTCGTAGGGGTTGAGGTCGTCCTCGGCGACCGCGATGCCGAGTTTTTGCGCCAGCTCGATCACGACACCGCGACTGACCCCCGGAAGCACCTGCTGGCGCTTGGGCGTGAACAGCGCGCCGTCGCGCACCACGAACAGGTTCGAGCCCATGCCTTCGGACAGGAAGCCGCGGCTGTCGAGCAGCAGCGCCCAGGCGGCGGGATCGTGCGACGTGACCTCGAGGTCGCCCATGATCATGTTCAAGTAGTTGTCGGTCTTGGCGTTGGGCGACAGCGAGTCGGGTGGCGTGCGGCGCACCGACGGGATGACGAGCGTGATGCCGTCGCGGAACAGCCGGGCGCGCGCCTTGAGCGGCAGCGGCGTGCACTCGACGATCACGGTCGGGCCGGTGGCCGGGGCGCCGTCGAGCGCGTCGGCGCCGCGGCTGACGCGCTGCGACACCCAGTAGTCCTCCTCGGGCCCGAGCAGATGGCGGTTGCGCCCCAGCACGTCGTCGGTGATCTCGACGACCTCGCCGCGCGACAGCCCGAGCTCGATGCGCAGATAGCGCAACGACCGGAACAGCCGGTCGACGTGGGCCTCGAGCTTGAAGAGCTTGCCGTGGAAGGTGCGCGAGGTGTCGAACACGGCGTCGCCGTACTTGAAGCCGCGGTCGCGGAACGACACCACGACGTCGCGTTCCGGGGGAGGGTAGGGAGGGGGCATGGACTGCTCCGGCATCGGCGGTACTCACGTGTCGATCCCGGCCCCCTCCCTACCCCCTCCCTACCCTCCCCCACGCTGACGCGCGGGGGAGGAGTGAAGTAGGATGATCGGCACGAGGCGAAGATGTAGAGGCGGCCATGGCATCCGAACCGATCTGGAACCAGTTCTTGACCGAGCGCGACAAGGCGGTGTTCGCGGCGGCGGGCTACGGCGCGCGCGCCGGGTTCGGCGAGCGCCCGGCGGTGGTCGTGGTCGACGTCAACTACAACTTCACCGGCGACCGCGCCGAGCCGATCCTCGAGTCGATCAAGCGCTGGCGCAACTCGTGCGGCGAGGACGGCTGGGCCGCCATCCCGCCCTTACAGAAGCTGATCGGTGCCGCGCGGCAGAAACGCATCCCGGTGATCTACTCGACCGGCACGCGCCGGCCCGACAACTGGGACGCCGGCGGCTGGGCCTGGAAGAACAACCGCAACGCCGAGGCGCCGACCACACGCGACACCAACCGCGACGGCAATGACATCGTCGACGAGATCGCGCCAGCGCCCCAGGACATCGTGATCGAGAAGCTCAAGCCCAGCGTATTCTTCGGCACGCCGCTGCTCGGGTTCCTGGTCGACCTCAAGGTCGACAGCCTGCTGATCACCGGCACGACCACGAGCGGCTGCGTACGCGCCACCGTGATCGACGGCTTCAGCCACAATTTCCGCTGCACCCTGGTCGAGGAAGGCTGCTTCGACCGCTCGCAGGCCTCGCACGCCATCAACCTGTGCGACATGCACGCCAAATACGCCGACGTCGTCAAGCTCGACGAGACCTTGGCCTACATCGCGGCGCTGCCCAACGGCCTGTTCCCCAATCTGCCGACCGGCGTCCCCGCGGTGCCCGGGCGCAAGGCCGCGGAGTAGCGCCGCCGCCGCGCGGGGGGTACCGTGAGCGATCCCGTCGTCATCGTCGGCGGCGGCGCGATCGGCAGCGCGGTGGCCTACTTCCTGACGCGCGAGCCCGGCTTCGCCGGCCGCGTCGTCGTGATCGAGCGCGATCCGACCTACCAGCAGGCGAGCTCGGCGTTGTCGGCGAGCTCGATCCGTCAGCAGTTCTCGACCCCTATCAACATCGCGCTGTCGCGCTTCGGCTTCGATTTCCTGCGCGGCCTCGGCGACGTCGGCCTGGTCGAGCGCGGCTATCTGTTCCTGGCGTCGGACGCCGGCATGGCGGGGCTCGCCGCCAACCACGCGGTGCAGCGCGCCCATGGCGCCGACGTCGCGCTGCTGACGCCGGCCGCGCTCAGGGCGCGGTTCCCGTGGCTGGCGATGGATGGGCTGGCCGGCGGCTCGCTCGGCCTCGCGCGGGAGGGCTGGTTCGACGGCTACGCGCTGCTCCAGACGCTGAAGCGCGGCGCCCGCGACCGCGGTGCCGACTACCGCACCGCGGCGGTGGTCGGGCTCGACCGCCAGGGCGACCGCATCGCGTCGGTCGCGCTCGATGACGGCACGACCGTCGCCTGTCGTCACGTCGTCAACGCCGCCGGGCCGTGGGCGGCGCGGGTCGCGGCGCTCGCCGGCATCGCGCTGCCGGTGCGGGCGCGCCGGCGCTGCGTGTTCGTGATCGACTGCCGCGCGCCGCCGGCGGACTGCCCGCTGGTCATCGACCCGAGCGGCGTGTGGTTCCGGCCCGAGGGCCGGCACTTCATCTGCGGCGTGTCGCCGCCCGCCGACCGCGATCCCGACGACGCGCCCCTCGAGGTCGTGCATGACGAGTTCGACGACATCGTGTGGCCGGCGCTGGCGCGCCGCGTGCCGGCGTTCGAGGCGATCAAGCGCGTCAGCGCCTGGGCCGGCTACTACGAGTACAACACGGTCGACCAGAACGGCATCGTCGGGCGCCACCCTGACATCGCCAACCTGGTGCTCGCCAACGGCTTCTCGGGCCACGGCATCCAGCAGTCGCCGGCGGTCGGCCGCGCGGTCGCCGAGCTGGTCGCCCACGGCCGCTATGTCAGCCTCGACTTGACGCCGCTTTGTGTCGAACGGCTGCTTGCCGGCCAGCCCTTGCGCGAGCGCGCCATCGTCTAGCCGGGGCGCCGCCGCGGGTCTTGACCAAGCGCGCGGAGCGGACTACGAGGGCTCACGACCTCTCGATGGCGAGGCCCGGTGACCAAGGAAGACCTGCTCGAATTCGACGGCGTAATCAGCGAGCTGCTGCCCAACACGATGTTCCGCGTACAGCTCGACAACGGCCACGAGGTGCTGGCGCACAGCTCCGGACGGATCCGGCGCAACCGCATCCGCATCCTGGTCGGCGATCGGGTGACCGTCGAGATGACGCCCTACGACCTGACCAAGGGGCGGATCAATTTCCGCCACAAGGATGAGCGCGGCGCGCCCGACCTGCGGCCGCACCAAAGCCGGCCGGGCCAGGTACGGCGCCGGCGCTGACCAGACGGACGTTGACGAGAAAGGGGGCCGGCGCGGGCGGACAGCCGCGCGCCGGCTAACGGCTCAGGCGGGCTTCAGATTGACCGCCGCGACCTTGCCTTGACGGCCGGGCTCGAGGTCAAAGCTGATGCGCTGGCCCTCGTTGAGCGAGCGCATGCCGGCGGCCTCGACCGCGGTGATGTGCACGAACACATCCTTTGAGCCATCCTCGGGCTGGATGAAGCCGTAGCCCTTCTGGGCGTTGAACCATTTGACGGTGCCGACGGACATGGTGGTCTCCGAAACGTGAACGGTCGTGTGACGCGTGGACTCGAGCCGCCCAGTGTCGGGCGGCCCATCAGGCATCGGCAGGGCGGGAAGGCCGGGTCCGGCGCAGGGCCTGGGCCTCTGGACGAGGCGCCGGGCAAGCGGGGAAACGAGCCGAACCTAGCGAGCTGACGGCGGATTCTATAGGCGCCCGGGCGGGGCCCTGCAAGCCACATGCGCCTGACCCCGGGTCAGGCGCCGATCTGGGGGAAAATGCCGGGCCGGCCCGGCGACCCCGGCCAGGGGCGGCGGCCGGTCTGATCGCCCGCGGGTCCCGTCGGGAGGAGACGGGTCGCGCGGCCGGCCCGGCGTCTCACGGGCGCGCCATCAGGCCCGCCGATGGCCGCGCGCCAGGCGGGTGGGCGGTCGGACCCGGCGTGGGCACCGGGGCCGCCGCGACCGTTCGCGACAGCGTGCTCGTGAGATCGGGTGTCCGGGACCCGAGCGGCCCCGGCGCGAACATCGAATAGGCCGCGACCAGCAGCGCAAACCCGGCGACCGCCCACAGGGTCTCGACCGGATCGGGCCGACGCAGGCGGTCGTCCCGGGTCTCGAACCCGCGGGGCTCCAGGTAGCGCCGGCGCGGCCGTAAGCTGGCAATATCGATCATGACGCCCTCCCGAAGCGGCCCGCTCGGTCGAGCAGGCAAGGGCATGATCCCCCCGGACGGCGGCACCGAGGTGTGAAGCGCGTTACACCTGCGTGGCGATTATTTTGCGGCGACCGCCCCTACTCCGTCATCGCGGCGTAGACGAGGTCGCGCAGCACGGTGCGGTAGTGCACGCGGTGCTTGGGCGACTGCATCATGAAGACGACGAACAGGTCGGCCTTGGGGTCGACCCAGAAATAAGTGCCGCCGGCGCCGCCCCAGTAGTAGTCGCCGGCGCTGCCCGGGTACGCCGACATGCCGGTGTCACGGCGCACCGCGAAGCCGAGCCCGAAGCCGTAGCCCGGCCCCGGCAGGTAGTAGGGCCCGGGCGCCACCGCGCTGCCCAAGTGGTCCGACGTCATGTAGGCGACGGTGCGCGGCCCGAGGTAGCGCTTGCCGTCGAGCGTGCCGCCGTTGAGCAGCATCTGGCAGAAGCGCGCGTAGTCCATGGCGGTGCCGACCATGCCGCCGCCGCCCGACTCATAGCGCTTGGGCTGGCGCGGATCGCCGACCACGGCACCGGCGCCGATCGTGCGGTCATCCGAGAAGGGTTCAGCAAGTCTTGCCTGGCGGGCCGGATCGGTGACCACGAACATGGTGTCCGCCATGCCGAGCGGCGCGAGCACGCGCTCCTGCTCGACCTGCAGCAGCGGCTTGCCCGCGACCACCTCGATCAGCCGGCCGAGCACGTCGGTCGACTGGCTGTAGTCCCAGGTCGTGCCGGGTTGGAAGGCGAGCGGCAGCTTGGCGAGGCGGTCGGTGAACGCGGCGTTGTCGGGGTCGTCGGCCAGCAGGTTGGCCGCGAGATAGGCCTTCTTGACCAGCATGTCGCCGAAGAACCCGTAGGTCAGGCCCGAGCTGTGGCGCATCAGGTCCTGGATCGTGATCGGCTTCTTCGCGGGCACCAGCTCCAAGGTCGGGCCGTCGGCGCCCGGCTTCTCGACGCCGACCTGCATCGCGGCGAACGCCGGCAGATAGCGGCTGATCGGCTGGTCGAGGGTAATGCGCCCCTCCTCCCACAGCATCATGGCCGCGACCGTGGTGATCGGCTTGCTCATCGAATAGATGCGGAAGATCGTGTCGCGCGTCATCGGCGCCTTGGTCGTCGGGTCGCGCTCACCGAGCGCCGCGAAATAGGCGACCTTGCCGTGGCGCGCGATCAGCACCACCGCGCCGGGGATCTGGCGCCTGTCGATGTCGGCGCGCAGCAGCGCCTCGAGGCGGCCCAGGCGCTCGGCCGAGAAACCGACCGCGGCCGGCTCGGCGCGCGGCAGCTCGGCGGCGCCCGCGGCCAATGTCAGGAAGCAGCCGGCAAGCACGATCGCGGCGCGGCGCAGTGTCATGGCTCCCCCCGGTACTTGTCCTTGTCCGCCAACGCTACGGCATGGCAGGCCCAAAACAAAGGCGTCGGCGCGGGGCAGGTGCGGCAGGCCGCCGCCCTGGGAAACGCCGACACCGATCCCCATATGTCCAGGCACGTCGTTACGACGGTCGCCACCGCCGCGTTTAACTGCGCGCCGCGGCTGGCCGACCAAGCCCGATCCGAGCGGGCGCTTGCTCCGGCACCGCGTTCCGGTCAACCCCGCTCGGGAGAACTCGATGAATTATCGCTGGATGCTGCCCGCCGCCGCGATGCTCGGGTTCGTCGTGCTGATGGGCATGGCCAAGGACGGCGTGCCCTGGCCGGTCTCGATCGGCCTGGCGATGGCGTTCCTCGCCTGCGCCGGGTTGACCATGCTGGTCCACGATCGCGGCCGGCGGGCGCCGGCCGTCACGCGCCCGTCGCGGGGGCGCTGAGCGATGGTCGCCAAGGCGAAGCGCAGCCGCAGCGCAAACGGCAACGGCGCCGGCAACGGCGGCCGCACGGACAAAGCGGCGCCCTCCAACAAGAAGCGCATCAACCTGGCGCTGCAGGGCGGCGGCGCGCATGGCGCCTTCGCGTGGGGCGTGATCGACCGCCTGCTCGACGAGGACGAGATCGAGATCGACGGCATCGTCGGCACTTCGGCCGGCGCGATGAACGCCGCGGCGACCGCCTACGGCATCGCGGTCGGCGGCGCGGCCGGCGCCAAGCAGGTCCTGCGCACGTTCTGGAAGAAGATATCGGACGCGGCGAAATACTCGCCCTTGAAGGCGCCGCCGTGGGCCAAGCTGATGAACCCCAACGACTTCAGCCTGGACCAGTCGCCCGGCTACCTCGCGATGGACTTCCTGAGCCGGATGTTCTCGCCCTACCAGCTCAACCCGACCAACCAGAACCCGCTGCGCGAGGTCCTGGCGTCGGTCATCGACTTCGAGGCCATCCACAAGGCCGACAAGGTCAAGCTGTTCATCTGCGCCTCCAACGTGATGACCGGGCGCATCAAGGTCTTCGACAAACAGCACGTCACGGTCGACGCGGTGCTGGCCTCGGCCTGCCTGCCCTTCATGTTCCAGGCGGTCGAGATCGGCGGCGAGCATTTCTGGGACGGCGGCTACATGGGCAATCCGCCGCTCTACCCGCTGTTCTACCACACCGATACGCGCGACATCCTGATCGTGCAGCTCAACCCGATCAACATCCCGGAGCTGCCGACCACCGCGCCGGCGATCCTCGACCGGATCAACACGCTGTCGTTCAACTCGAGCCTGATGCGCGAGATGCGCGCCATCCACTTCGTGACCAAGCTGGTCGACAGCGGCTTCAACGACGGCGGCAAGCTGAAGCGCATCTACATCCACACGGTCGACGGCGAAGCGCTGCTCGCCTCGCTCGGCGTCTCGAGCAAGCTCAACGCCGACTGGGACTTCCTCATGCATCTGCACGAGCAGGGCCGTCAGAGCTGCGAGCAGTTTCTGAGCGCCCACTGGGCCAAGATCGGCCACGAATCCTCGACCAACATCGAGGAGAGGTTCTTCTAGCGCG
>JACQAI010000273.1 GCA_016195115.1 Pseudomonadota bacterium | reverse complement strand
CAGCGCGCCGCCGACGCCGCCGCTGCCCGAGCTCGACCAGGCACCGCCGGCGCGGCACTGTATCATGCCGGGCCGCGGCAAGCGCTTCGTCGATTTCCAGAACGACGTCACCGCCGCCGACGTCGCGCTCGCCGCGCGCGAGGGCTATGCGGCGGTCGAGCACCTCAAGCGCTACACCACGCTCGGCATGGGCACCGACCAGGGCAAGACCTCGAACCTGGCGGCGCTCGCGATCCTCGCCGAGCTCTCGGGCAACGCCATCCCGGCGGTCGGCCACACGACCTTCCGGCCGCCCTACACGCCGCTCACGTTCGGCGCGATCGCGGGCAGCGGCGCCGGCGCATTGTTCAGCCCCGTACGAACGACTCCGATCGATTCCTGGCACGGGCGCGCCGGTGCGGTGTTCGAGGACGTCGGGGCGTGGCGCCGGCCGCGCTACTTCGCGCAGCCCGGCGAGACCATGGCGACCGCGGTCAACCGCGAGTGCCGGACCGCGCGCGCCGCGGTCGCCATGCTCGACGCCTCGACCCTGGGCAAGATCGACATCCAGGGTCCGGACGCCGCGCGGTTCCTCGACCGCATCTACACCAACAGCTTTTCGAGCCTGGCCATCGGGCGCTGCCGCTACGGCCTGATGCTCAACGAGAACGGCATGGTGTTCGACGACGGCGTGACGACGCGGCTGGCCGAGGATCACTACCACATGACCACGACCACCGGCGGCGCCGCGACCGTGCTCGGCTGGCTCGAGGAGTGGTTGCAGACCGAGTGGACCGATCTCGAGGTCCACTGCACCGAGGTGACCGAGCAGTGGGCGGTGATCGGCCTGTCGGGGCGCGCCAGCCGCGCCCTGCTGGCACCGCTCACCGACATCGATCTCGATGAAGCGGCGTTTCCGTTCATGGCGGTGCGCAGCGGCACGGTCGCCGGCATCCCGGCGCGCGTGTTCCGCATTGGCTTCACGGGCGCCTTGTCCTACGAGGTCAACGTGCCGGCACGCTACGGCCTGGCGCTGTGGCAGACGCTGCACCAAGCCGGGCAGGCGCACGGCGTGTGCCCCTATGGCACCGAGGCCATGCACGTGCTGCGCGCCGAGATGGGCTTCATCATCGTCGGCCAGGAGACCGACGGCACGGTGACGCCCGACGACCTCGGGCTTCACCGCATGGTCTCGAAGACCAAGGACTTCCTCGGTCGCCGCTCTCTGGCGCGCAGCGACACCGCGCGCGCCGACCGCAAGCAGCTGGTCGGCCTGCTGACCGAGGATCCGGCCACGGTGCTGCTCGAGGGCGCCGGGTTGACCGAGGCGCCGGTGCGCCAGCCGCCCGCCCGCATGGTCGGTCACGTGACCTCGAGCTACTGGAGCGCCACGCTCGGCCGCTCGATTGCTCTTGGTTTGGTCCACAACGGTCGCCTGCGCATGGGCGAGACCTTGATCGCGCCCGGCATGGATGGCCGCAATCACCGTGTCGCGATCGCCGCGCCGAGCTTCGCCGCCAAGGAGGCCGCCGATGGCTGACGCGACCAGCGCCCTCGGCACGGCGCCGCCGATCGGCGGCACCGGCCTCGCGATCGCCGAGCTGCCGCATCAGGCCAAGGTGACGGTGCGCGGCCGCGACGCGGTGCCGGCGCTGGTCCAGGCCGTGACCGCGGCGCTCGGCGTCGCGCCGCCGCTCGCCGCCAACACGACGACGCGCTTGGCCGCGCGTACCGTCCTCTGGCTCGGCCCCGGCGAATGGCGCGTGGTCGGTCCGCCGGGCGACGAGGCGGCGCTGGTCGAGGCGCTGCGCAGCGAGGTGCCGCGCCGGCTCGCCGGCGTGGTCGACGTCTCGGATTTCTACACCACCATCCGGCTCGGCGGCGTGGCGGCGCGCGCGGTGCTCGCGCAAGGCTGCCCGCTCGACCTGCACCCGCGCGTCTTCCACGCCGGGCGCTGCGCCCAATCGCTGCTCGCCAAGACCGACGTCCTGCTGCACCAGACCGACGACGCGCCGACCTACGACATCCAGGTGCGCTGGAGCCAGGCCGCGTATCTGTGGGCGTGGCTCGCCACGGCGGCAGGCAACCTCGCGTAAATAAATCCCTCCCCGCGCGAAGCGTGGGGGAGGGTAGGGAGCGGGCCTAACGCCACGCGAAGTGCCCATGAGGAGGGTGATCTCACCGCAGAGGACGCGGAGGATGCGCAGGAGCGCGGAGGAGAAAAATCGCGCGCGTGGCGCGCATCACATTCCTCTGCGTCCTCCGCGCGACCTCCGCGTCCTCTGCGTTAAAATCTACTGCTGCAACATCGGCAGACCCGCAGCAAGCCCCCTCCCTACCCTCCCCCACGCTTCGCGCGGGGGAGGGATTTGTTTTTGAACGTGCTAGGCTGGCGCGATGTCGGAGCCGAGCCTAACCCCGCACACTGACACCGTGCCCGCGACCGCGGCGGTGGCGCAGCACGAGCATCCGGTGCTGATCGCCCGACTGGGGCCGCTCTTCCGGCTGTTCTACGTCAACCTGATCGGCACGATCCTGACCCTCGGCATCTACCGCTTCTGGGCCAAGACGCGGATGCGCCGCTACGTCTGGAGCCATGTCGTGGTCGGCGGCGAGGGCTTCGAATACACCGGCACGGGCAAGGAGCTGCTGTTCGGCTTCCTCAAGGCGCTGGTCGTGCTGGCGCCGCCGCTGGTGCTGCTCGGCATCACCGAGCTGCTGCTCGACGATCCGTGGAGCAGCATCGTGCGCGGCGCGCAGTATGTCGCGCTCGTCCTGCTCTTCATCGCGGGCAGCTATGCGGCGCGGCGCTACCGCATGAGCCGCACGCGCTGGGGCGGCATCCGCTTTCACCAGTCCGGCTCGCCGTGGCGCTATGCCGGCATCTATCTCAAGGGCGGCGTGCTGTCGGCGCTGACCCTCGGACTCTACGCGCCCTATCTGCGCATGCAGCTGACCGCCTACGAGACCAGCAATCTGCATTTCGGCAGCGAGCCGTTCGGCTTCTCGGGCACCGGACGCGATCTGTTCAAGCGCTGGCTGATCGCCTGGCTGCTCGCAGTGCCGACCTTGATGCTCTCGATCCTGCGCTACCGCGCGGCCGAGTATCGCTACGTCGCGGCGCACACGCGGCTGGCCAACTTGCAGTTCGCCACGACGGTGCGCGGGCGCAACCTGTTCGCCTACTATCTCGTCAACGGCCTGATTCTGGTGCTGAGCCTCGGCATCCTGTTCCCGATTCTGATCCGCCGGCGGATCGGCTTCTGGTGCCGCTGGATGACGCTGGACGGCGCAATCGACCTTGCCGCGATCCGGCAGGTCCCGATCGAATTGCGCTCGGGCGAAGGACTGGCGAACTTCCTCGACATGGATTTTCTCGGCGTGTGACCGACGCCGCGCCACCCCCGCAGGCGGCCGTGCGCTGGGCGGGCCGCTTCCACGATGGCCGCACCGCGACCGGCCACGCCGTCGACGTCGCGCTCGGCACGGCCGGATTGGAGATCCGCAGCGGCGACGGCGCCGTGCTGGGCGAGTGGCCCTACGCCGCGCTGGCCACCATCGAACCGCTGCGCGACGGCGAGCCGGCCGTGCTGGCGCGCGACCTCGACGACGACGCCCGTCTCAGGCTGACGCAGCCGTGCGACTTCGCCGCGCTGATCGAGCGCGCGCCGCAGCTGCGTCCGCGCCGCGTCGCGCGCACCGGCCGCGCAGTCGCGCGGGCGGCGCTGTGGCTCGGCGTCACCGCCGCGGCGAGCGCGCTGCTGTGGTTCGGCTGGCCCAAGGTCGCCGACGGCTTGGCGATGCTCGTCCCGGCGAGCGACGAGGACCGTATCGGCGCCCAGGCGCGCGCCGAGCTGCAGGGACGCGGTCGCATTTGCGACGTCGCCGCCGCCCAGGAGACGCTCGAGCTGCTGATCGCGCGGCTGGCCGTCGCCATGAACTACGACAAGCCCGTGACCGTCACCGTGATCGACCTGCCGATCGTCAACGCCGTGGCGATCCCGGGCAATCAGATCATGGTGTTCCAGCGCCTGCTCACCGAGGCGCAGAGCCCCGAGGAGCTGAGCGCCGTCCTGGCGCATGAGCTCGGCCATGTCGCGGCACGCCATCCGACGCGCAATCTGATGCGCCAGTTCGGCCTCAATCTCGTGATCATGACCTTGTCGGGCAACTCGAGTTGGGACAGCATCGCCCAGCTGCTGCTGTCGACCGCGTACACCCGCGAATTCGAGGCCGAGGCCGACGCGCTGGCGCTGCGGACCTTGGCCGACGCGTCGATCGGCGGCCAAGGCTGGATCGACTTCTTCAACCGCCACGCCGGACCCGGCGGTCGCTTCGACCGCGCGACCGCCTATCTCTCGACCCATCCACCGTCGGCCGAACGGCGCGATCAGGCGTCCCGCCTGCCGCCGACCGGATCGCCGGTGATGAGCGCCGGCGACTGGCTGGTGCTGCGCTCGATCTGCCGGCCTTAGCGCGAGGGGCAACCTGGTCGTCATCCCTGTGCAAGCGCTAAGGGATGCACAGAAATAATTCCTCCCCCGCGCGCAGCGTGGGGGAGGAATTATTTGGGCGCTAACCGCGCCCGATCAGCCTTGCCGGCGCGAAGCTGTGGGCGGGCTCGTCGGTGTAGCCGTAGCCGCGCGGCAGCCGGCGCACCATCGCCTCGTAGGACGGATAGATCGCCAGCAGCTCGGCGATTTGTGGTTCCGACAGCGTCAGGCCGGCGAGCTTGAGCTGGGCGCGGATCTCGTCGGGGGTCGAGGCCGGCCGGCCCGGCGCGGCCCCGGGCGCCGCGGCCGGACGGAACGCGTGGTCGGCGGCCTTGCCCTGGGTCGTCTGGTCGAGATCGGGATGGCGGCAGTGCCATTCGGTCGCCCGCTCGAAGGCGTGCGCGGCGCGTAGCACCAGCGGCTCGGCGAACGGCCGGCCGGTAATTTGCAGCGACAGCGGCAGGCCCTCGCGGCTGACGCCGCACGGCACGGCGATCGCCGGCGTGCCCGTGACGCTGGACGGGCTGGTCGGTTGTGGCACCTGGGTCAGCTTGTCGTCGAGGTTCGGATCGGCCGGATCGGCGGTGGTCAGCCAGGTCGCCGTGACGAGCAGATCGAAGCGCTTGAAGGCGCCCTCGAACTCGCGGCACAGCGCCAACCGGCGGCGCTGCGCCTGGACATAGTCCTCGGCGCGGATCAGCCCGCCGGGCAGCACGCGGTTGCGCAGCTTGGCGCCGAAATCCTGCGGCCGGCGCTTGAGATCGGGCTCGTGGATGGCGTAGAGCTCGGCGGCCGACAGCGTGGTCTTGCAGTCGGCGTAGTCGAGCAGCGACGACAGCCGCACCTCCTCGACAATGGCACCCAGCTCGGCAAGCTTTCTGGCCGCGCGGTCGACCGCCGGCGCGATGTCGGGATGTGCGCCCTCGGCGTACCAGTGGCGGACCAGCCCGATGCGCAGGCCGCTTATGTCGCCGGTCAGCGCCGCGCGATAGTCGGGCACCGGCACGTCGGCGCTGCCCGGATCGGCGGCATCGAACCCGGCCAACACCTGCAGCAGGATGGCGCAGTCCTCGACCGTGCGGCTCATCGGCCCGCAATGATCCATCGTGAAGGTGTTGGGTAGCACGCCGCGCCGGCTGATCCGGCCGTAGGTCGGCTTGAGGCCGACGATGCCGCACACCGCGGCCGGCCAGCGCACCGAGCCGCCGGTGTCGGTGCCGAGCGCGCCGGCGACGAACCCGGCCGCCAGCGCGGCGCCCGAGCCGCTACTCGAGCCGCCCGGCAGATAAGCGGTGTTCCACGGGTTGAGCGCCGGCGGCCAGGGCAGATCCCACGACGGCCCGCCGAGCGCGAACTCGAAGGTCGCGAGCTTGCCCATCAGCACCGCGCCGGCGGCGTGCAGGCGCTGCGTCACCACTGCGTCCTCGGCCGGCACGTGGTCCTGCAGCAGCTTGGAATGCGCCGTGGACGGGATACCGGCGGTCGCGATGATGTCCTTGAGGCCGACCGGAATGCCGTGCAGCGGCCCGCGATAGAGCCCGGCCGCGATTTCGAGCTCGGCGGCCCGGGCCTGCGCCAACGCGACGTCCTCGGTCACCCGGATGAAACTCTGGATCTTCGGATCGTAGCGCTTGATGCGCGCCAGCAGGCTTTGCACCAGCTCGACCGGCGACAGCTGCTTGGCGCGGATCTGCTTGCCCAGCTCGGCTAACGACAGGAAATGCAGCGCGTCCGTCATGGCAGCCTCCGGAATTATCCAATCGTCACGGTGCAACAATCAAGCCGAGCCGACCTTAGAGCGTGATTGGGTCAGATTGAATCATCCACTCTTCCCGTCATCCCGGCGAAAGCCGGGATCCAGGAGACCAAATACCAATACCTGGCTTCTGGTCCTGGATCCCGGCTTTCGCCGGGATGACGGTTTTGTTTTGGGATCGGTTCAACTCGAACGCATCGTGCCCTAGG
>JACQAI010000272.1 GCA_016195115.1 Pseudomonadota bacterium | reverse complement strand
CTGCACGCGGTGGCGCACATCGAGCTCAATGCCGTCGACCTTGCCTGGGACCTGGTGGCGCGCTTTGCATCGCCCGAGCTGCCGCGCGCGTTCTTCGACGACTGGGTGACGGTGGCCGAGCAGGAGGCGACGCACCACGCGCTGGTGTGCGCGCACCTGGAAAAGCTGGGCGCGCGCTATGGCGACCTGCCGGCGCATGACGGCATGTGGGATGCCGCGCTGGCGACCGGCCATGACCTGCTGGCGCGGCTCGCCATCGTACCGCTCGTGCTCGAGGCGCGCGGGCTCGACGTCACGCCGCCGATGATCGCGCGCTTGGTCGCGGTCGGCGACGACGCCAGCGCCGCCGTGCTGCAGCGCATCTACGACGACGAGATCGGTCACGTCGCGGTCGGCGTGCGCTGGTTCGAACGTATCGCCGCGCGGCGCGGCCTCGCTCCGGTCGATAGCTGGCAGTCGCTGGTGCGTGCGCATTTCCCCGGCGCCCTTAAAGGGCCGTTCAACCAGGCGGCGCGCGCGCGCCGGTTTCACCGCCGGATTCTACTTGCCCCTGGCCGAGGCCGCGCCGCAGGCTTGAGGGCCATCGTCCGCGCCGAGGAGATTTCGCATGACGCGCCTGCTCGCCCTTGCCGTGATGCTGTTGAGCGCGTCCGCGTCGGCGGCCAGCCTGCGCATCGGCATGCAGGAGGATCCCGACGTGCTCGATCCGATGCAGGGTGGCACGTTCGTCGGCCGCATCGTGTTCGCCGCGGTGTGCGACAAGCTGGTCGACATCGATCCGCAGCTCAACATCGTGCCGCAGCTGGCAACGCGCTGGGAGTGGAGCGGCGACGGCAAGGCGCTAACCATGCAGGTGCGCGCCAACGTGCGCTTCCACGACGGCAGCGTGCTCGACGCCGCCGCGGTCAAGGCCAACCTTGATCGCTACCGCACCGACCCGCTGTCGAAGCGCAAGGGCGAGATCGGGCCGGTCACCGCGGTCGAGGTCGTCGATCCCCTGACCGTCCGGCTGGTGCTGTCGCAGCCCTACGCGCCGCTGCTCGCCGTGCTGTCGGACCGCGCCGGCATGATCGTGGCACCCGGCACATTCGAGCAGGCGCGCATCGGCAATCTGCAGTGCGCGGGGCCGTACCGCTTCGTCGAGCGGGTCGCGCTCGACCGCGTCGTGGTGCGGCGCTTCGAGGCCTATTGGAACCTGCCGGCGATCAGCATCGACGAGATCGTCTACAAGCCGATCCCGGACACCAGCGTGCGCCTGGTCAACGCCCAGGCCGGCAGCCTCGAGATCGTCGAGCGGCTGGCCGCCACCGACATCCCGGCGGTGCGCGCCGATCCGCGGCTCAAGTTCGTCGAGACCACCGCGCTCGGCTACAACACGATGTCGATCAACATCGGCCACGGGCCGCGCGCCGACACGCCGCTCGGCCGCGATCCGCGCGTGCGCGAGGCGCTCGAGGCCACGATCGACCGCGCCGCGCTCAATCAGGTCGTGTTCAACGGCGCTTTCGTGCCGAGCAACCAGCCGGTCGCGCCCGAGAGCACCTACTGGCTCGACACGCGCGCGGTGCCGGCGCGCGACCTCGCGCGCGCCAAGGCACTGCTCGCCCAGGCGACCGGCGGCCGCTTCGGCTTCACCCTGACGACGCCCAACAACACCACCGACGTGCAGGTCGCGCAGATGATCCAGGCGATGGCCGCGGAGGCCGGCTTCGACGTCAAGCTCGAGGCGCTTGAGTCGACCACCATGGTGCGCAATGCCGAGAAGGGCGACTACCAGGCGCTGCTGGCGATCTGGAGCGGCCGCGCCGACCCCGACGCCAACATCTCGATCTGGCTCGCCTGCGACGGCTTCCTCAATTGGGGCCGCTACTGCGACAAGGAGCTCGACACGCTGCTCAATCAGGCCAAGGCGACCACCGTGCCGGCCGAGCGTCGGACGTTCTATCGCCAGGCGGCGGCGCGCTATCTCGACGCGCGGCCGCATCTGTTCCTCTATCACTTCAAGCTGCTGTGGGCGCTCAGCAACAAGGTTCAGGGTTTCGTGCCCTACCCCGACGGGCTGATCCGCCTGCAGGGCATGAAGCTCAACTGAGGATCAGGAAACCTGATCTCATCGGTTCATATTATGCATTCGACACATGGGGACGCGGCCGCGATGATCGCCCCGGCTTGACTGAGCCGGAGGAGAGTCGCGATGCGCAGCTACGCAGAGAAGGCCGCGGCGTTCCGGGCGCTGCACGAGCGACCGGGCGCGTTCATCATCCCCAACCCGTGGGATGCCGGCACCGCCCGCATCCTGGCGGCGCTCGGCTTCGAGGCGCTGGCGACCACCAGCCTCGGCTTCGCCAACACGCTTGGCCGCGCCGACGGCACCGGCGCGGTGTCGCGCGATGAGGTGCTGGCCAACTGCCGCGACATCGCGAGCGCGACCGACCTGCCGGTCAACGCCGATCTCGAGAACCTCTACGCCGACGAACCGCGCGCCGCCGCCGAGATGATCCGGATGGCCGCCGAGGCCGGCATCGTCGGCGGCTCGATCGAGGACGCCACCGGCGACCGCGCCAAGCCGATCTACGATTTCAACCTCGCGGTCGAGCGCGTCCAGGCCGCCGTCGAGGTCGCGCACAGCCTGCCGGTGCCGTTCTTCCTGACCGCGCGCGCCGAGAACCTGATCCAAGGCCGGCTCGATCTCGACGACACCATCCGGCGCCTGCAGGCCTTCGAGGCGGCCGGCGCCGACGTGCTCTACGCGCCGGGCCTGAAGGACCTCGCGACCATCCGAACGGTCGCGAGCGCGGTGACGAAGCCCCGCGCCCGGCGGCCACGATCAGCCGCGGATCGAGGCCCGGATAGAGGGCGGCGACCAGCGCCGGGATGGTCGCGGGTCCGGCCTGGAGCTGCGCCAAAATGCCGGCGCTGCGCGCTTCGCGGTGGGCGTACAGCGCCGCCGCGTACTCCGGGCCGTCGGTGCGCCCGGGGCCGTGCGCCGAGCGATAGAGCCGCTCGGAGCGCGCCATGATCTTGTCGAGCGAGGCGAGATAGGCGGTCAGGTCGCCGTCGGGCGGACCGATCACCGAGGTCGACCAGCCCATCACGTGGTCGCCGGTGAACAAGGTCGCCTCCTCGGCGAGCGCGTAGCACAGATGGTTGGACGCGTGCCCGGGCGTGTGCACCGCGGTCAGGTGCCAGCCGGGGCCCTCGATGGTGTCGTCGTCGCCGAGCAGCAGGTCGGGCTGGAACGGCGTGTGGCTGACGTCGGGCGCCGCCGGCGGCGACGGCCGACCGACCGTGCGCGCGCCGGTGGTGCGCTGGAACGGCGCCACCGCGGGCGCGTGGTCGCGATGGGTGTGGGTCAGCACGATGTGGGTGATCGTCTCGCCGGCGAGCGCGCGCGCCAGCGCGGCGAGGTGCGCCGGATCGTCGGGACCGGGATCGAGCACGGCGACCTTGCCGCGGCCGATCACGAAGCACGACGTGCCGTTGTAGGTGAACGGCCCGGGGTTGGGCGCGACGATGCGGCGGACCAGCGGCGACTCCTCGATCACCGCGCCGTGGGTGATCGTGCCGTCGCGGACGAACTCGAGTTTCTGGCTCATGCGTCGAGACCCCAACGGTAGAAGCGCGCCGCGGTGCCGCTGAACAGCGCCGCCTTGTCGGCCGCCGAGCAGCCGGCCGCCCAGCGCTTGAAGGCGTTCCACATCACCGCGTAGCCGAACATGCCCTTGTCGACCGGGAAGTTGCTCTCGACCATGCAGCGTTGCGCGCCGAACGCCTCGACGCAGGCGTCGAAATAGGGCTTCCAGGCGGTCGCCAGCTCGGTCGACGACGGCGGCTCGGCGCGCGTGCCGAAATCGAAGCCGGTCATCGGCATGCCGAGGCCGCCCAGCTTGACGTGGACGTTGGGGCAGCCGGCGAGCGCGCGCATGCCGGCGCTCCAGTCGCGGAACACCGCGTCGCGCTGGCCGGCATAGGGTCCGATGCCGAGCGCGCCGCCGATGTGGTCGAGCACGATCGGCTGCTCGGGGAAGGCGCGCGCCAAGTCGACCAGATCGGCAAGCTGGGTGTGGTACATCCAGGCATCGAAGCTGAGCCCGAGCGGCTTCAAGCACGCGAAGCCGGCGCGGAAACCGGCATCGGCGAGCAGCCCCGGGGACGTCTGGGCCGAGGAGCCGCGCGCCACCGGATCGGCGTGATAGGGCGAGGAATGGCGGACGCCGCGGAAGCGGCCGCCGGCAACCGCGATGTGCCGCTCGAGAATCGCCTTGGCGCGCGCGCCGAGCGTCAGGTCGACGCGGCCGACGATGCCGGCAGCGATGCGCGTCGGGCCGTAGCCGCCGCTGGCGCTCATCGCCGCGATGCCGGTGACGAACTCGGTCTCGCCGAGCGCGCGCCACTCCCCGGGGCCGCTGTCGCGGTACATCGAGTGGGCCTCGATGAACACCGTGGCGCGCAGATTGTGGCCGCCGCCGACGTCGGCGAGGATGTCGGGCAGCAGATAGCGGTTGCCGGGCCGTTCCCACAAATGGTGATGCGGATCGACGATCGGCAGCGTCGGCTCGAGGATGTCCTCGCGCCGGCGCGCCAGCCAGTCGGGCCGGATCGGCAGATGGGCGACCGCGCGCCCGGCTTCGGTGGCCATGTCCCGCCCCCTTTTCCGTCAGGCCGCGCCTTCGGTGCGCGAGCCGCCGACCGTGATCTTCTGCGCCAGAGCGGCTTCGAGGAAGCGGTCGATGTCGCCGTCGAGCACCGCGCCGGTGTTGCCGATCTCGACCCCGGTGCGCAGGTCCTTGACCATCTGGTAGGGCTGCAGCACGTAGGAGCGGATCTGGTGGCCCCAGCCGATGTCGCTCTTGGTCGCGTTGGCGGCCGCCACCTTGTCCTCGCGGATCTGCAGCTCGCGCTCGTAGAGCCGTGCCTTGAGCATCTGCATGGCGGTGGCGCGGTTGCGGTGCTGCGAGCGGTCGCTCTGGCACTGCACGACGATGTTGGTCGGGATGTGGGTGATCCGGATCGCGCTCTCGGTCTTGTTGACGTGCTGGCCGCCCGCGCCGGAAGCCCGATAGGTGTCGATGCGCAGATCCTTGTCCTGGATGTCGACCTTGATGTTGTCGTCGACCACCGGGTAGACCCAGACGCTGGCGAAGCTGGTGTGTCGCCGCGCTTGTGAATCAAAAGGCGAAATTCGCACCAGCCGGTGCACGCCGCTCTCGGTCTTGAGCCAGCCGTAGGCGTTCTCGCCGCTGATCTTGAGGGTCGCCGACTTGATGCCGGCCTCTTCGCCGCCGCTCTCCTCGAGCCACTCGACCTTGCAGCCGTGGCGCTCGGCCCAGCGCGAGTACAGGCGCTGGAGCATCTCGGCCCAGTCCTGGGCTTCGGTGCCGCCGGCGCCGGCGTGGATCTCGAGATAGGCGTCGTTGCCGTCGGCCTCGCCGGACAGCAGGCTCTCGAGCTCCATCTTGGCGACGCGCTCGCGCAATGCCGCCAGGGTCTTGACCCCGTCGGCGATCATCGCCTCGTCGCTTTCGGCCTCGGCGAGCTCGATCAACTCGACGGTGTCGTTGAGCTCGCGCTCGATCGCGCTATAGCCCGACAGCCTACGCTCCAGGGCGCCGCGCTCCTTGAGCAGGCCTTGCGCCTTCTCGGCGTTGTTCCACAGGTTGGGATCGTTGGCCGCCTGGCTCAGCTCGGCCAGGCGCGCCTGCGACTTGTCCCAGTCAAAGATGCCTCCGAAGCAGCGCCAACGACTGCTGGATGGCTTGCACGATCGCCTCGGCTTCGGCGCGCATGTCCCAGTCCCCTATCCGAAATCAAACCGTGGTCACGTCCCACCATGCGGGGAGTGATGAACCCGATCGCGGCCCGCCGTCAATACAAGCCGTCGAGGCTCTGGGTCGTGGGGGCGGCTCCGGCGGCGCCGCCGTAGCTCGCGCCGGTGGCGCCGTCGAGGCGCGGCTCGGTGCCGGGCTTGAACGCCTCGTAGATCACCTTGGCGTCGCCGGCCTGGGCGAGGTGGCCGGTCTCGGGATTGACCCGCACCAGGCGCACGCCCGGCGGGATGCGGAACGGGATCGCCGGCACGTCGCGCAGCGCCTCGGCCATGAAGTCGCGGAACATCGGCGCGCACACGCCGCCACCGGTGTCCTGGTTGGAGCCGCCGAGCGAGCGCGGGTTGTCGAAGCCGACATAGATGCCGACCGCGAGGTCGGGCGAGAAGCCGATGAACCACACGTCGTTGCTGTCGTTGGTCGTGCCGGTCTTGCCGGCGAGCGGCCGCTTGAGCGCCGCCGAGATCACGTAGCCGGTGCCGCGCTCGACCACGCCCTGCAGGATCGACACCATCTGGTAGGCGGTGCGCGGGTCGACCACCTGGCTGCGCTCGTCGGGCAGCTCGGGCGCGGCGCTATGGTCCCAGACCAGCGGCGAGCAGCCGACGCAGTTGCGCCGGTCGTGGCGCAGGATGGTGCGGCCCTGGCGGTCCTGGATGCGGTCGATGAAGGTCGGCTCGATGCGCTTGCCGCCGTTGACGATCATGGCGTAGGCCGTGGTCATGCGCAGCAGGGTCGTGTCGGTGGCGCCGAGCGCCATCGACAGATAGCGCGGCAGGTGATCGACGACGCCGAAACGCTCGGCGTACGACGCCACCTTGTCGATGCCGATGCTCTCGGCGACGCGCACGGTCATCAGGTTGCGCGACTTCTCGACGCCGACCCGCAGCGGCGTCGGGCCGTAGAACTTGTTCTCGAAGTTCATCGGCTTCCACTTCGGCAGGCCGGGGCCCTGGTCGATCACGAACGGCGCATCGAGCACGATGGTCGACGGCGTGAAGCCGCTGTCGAGCGCCGCCATGTAGACGAACGGCTTGAACGACGAGCCGGGCTGACGCAGCGCCTGGGTGGCGCGGTTGAACTGGCTGATCTCGTAGCTGAGGCCGCCGGTCATCGCCAGCACGCGCCCGGTGTGGGGATCGAGCGCGACCAGGCCGCCCGCCACCTCGGGAATCTGGCGCAGCGCGTAGCTCGCCGCCGGGTACTTGGTCTTGCCGTCCGCGCTGGCCGCAACCGGTTCGACCAGGATGACGTCGCCGACCGTGATCACGTCCGCCGGCTTGCGCGGGCTGGCGCCGACGCGCTGGTCGGGCAGCCACGGCCGCGCCCAGCTCAACTCGGCGAAGGGAACGCGGCCGCGCTCGCCGCTCTTGAGCCCGATGTCGGCGCCGTCACCGTCGAGCTTGAGCACGGCAGCCAGCTGCCAGGTGGCGGCGCCGTGCGGCACCGCGAGCGCAGACAGGCTCTGCGCCCACTCGGCCGGGTTGACGCCCTTGCGCACCGGCCCGCGCCAACCGTGGCGGCGGTCGTAGGCTATCAGGCCGTCGCGCAGCACGCGGTCGGCGATCGCCTGCAGCTTGGGTTCGAGCGTGGTGCGCACCGACAGGCCGCCCTTGTAGAGCCCGGCCTCGCCGTAGCGGGCGAACAGCTCGCGGCGCACCTCTTCGGCGAAGTAGTCGGCGCGCACGAGCTCCTCGGGGTCGCGGCGGCGCAGCTCGATCGGCTCGGCGATCGCGGCGTCGGCCACCTCGGCGGTGATGTAGCCGTCCTCGACCATGCGTTCGATGACGTAGTCGCGGCGGCCCTTGGCGCGCTCGGGATCGCGGTTCGGGTTGTAGTTGTTGGGCGCCTTCGGCAGCGCCGCGAGATAGGCCGCCTCGCCGACCGTCAGCTCGTCGAGCGAGCGGTTGAAGTAGTTGAGCGCCGCGGCGGCGACGCCGTACGAGCTCTGGCCGAGATAGATCTCGTTGAGATAGAGCTCGAGGATGCGGTCCTTGGTCAGCGCCCGCTCGATGCGGAACGCCAGGACGGCTTCCTTGACCTTGCGCTCGATCGAGAGCTCGTTGGTCAGCAGGAAATTCTTGGCGACCTGCTGGGTGATCGTCGAGGCGCCGCTCGGCCGCTTGTTGCGCCCGAGATTGGCCAGGTTCTGGATCGCGGCGCGCACGATGCCGGCCGGATCGACGCCCTGGTGGGAGTAGAAATTCTTGTCCTCGGCGGCGAGGAAGGCCTTGATGACCAGCGCCGGCATGGCGCCGATCGGCACGAACACGCGCCGCTCGATCGCGTACTCCGCGAGCAAACGGCCGTCGCCGGCGTGCACCCGGGTCATGGTCGGCGGCTGGTAGTCGGCAAGCTGCTGGTAGTCCGGTAGCCCGACGCTGTAGTGCCACAGCACCGCGAGCAGGCCGCCGCCGGCGCACAGCGCCAGGAAGACGAGCGTCAGCGCTCCGCGGAGGATCCACCCGAGCATTCGCTGAACTCTACGGGACCAATGGTTAACGCGGCGCGCCAAAGCGGCGTTGCGCGCGGCCCCGAAAAAGGCCTCAGAAAAGATAGGTGGCGCTCAGGACCGCCGCAAGCGCTCCCGGCCGGCGAAGAAGCGGTCGAGCGCGCGCTGGACGCCGCGGGCCAGCCGCTGGCGGTGACCGGGGTCGAGCAGCTCGTGCTCGTCGGTCCGGTTGGACAGATAGCCGAGTTCGATCAGCACCGACGGCACGTCCGGCGCGGTCAGCACCGCGAAGCCGGCAAAGCGGTGCGGCTTGGGCAGCAGCCGGCGATCGCGGCCGATCTCGTCGATCACCGAGCGCGCCAGCTTGGCCGACAGGTTCTTGGTCTCGCGCTGCGCCAGATCGATCAGGATGGTGCTGACCTGCGGCGACTCATCGCGCAGGTCGACGCCGACGATGATGTCGGCCTTGTTCTCCTTGGCCGCGAGCGCCTCGGCCTCGCGATCCGACGCGGTCTCGGACAGCGTGTAGATCGACATGCCGCCGATCGCGTGGTTGCTGAGCGAGTCGGCGTGGATCGAAATGAACAGGTCGGCGCCGACCTGGCGCGCCATCGCGACGCGCTGGCGCAGCCGCACGAAGCTGTCGTCGGTGCGCGTCAGCACGACCGTATAACGCCCGGTCTGGGTGAGCTGGCGCTCGATCTCCTGGGCGATGTCGAACGTGATGGTCTTCTCGAAGACGCCGCGCAGGCTGACCGCGCCGGGGTCGACGCCGCCGTGGCCGGGATCGATGACGATGACGCGCTTGGTGTCCTCGCGGCGCGGCACGGCCGGCGGGGTGGCGCGGGGCGCGCTCGGCGCCGGCAGGATCGGCACCACCACCGCGGCGCTCTCGAAGCGGCTGCGCGATGGCGGCAACGGCCCGGCCAGCGCCGGCGGCGCCAGCGACGGCAGCAGCGACAGCGCCGGCTCGGGCACCGGCTCCGGGCGGGTCGCCGCGGGCGCCGGCGGCGGCTCGACCTTTGGCGGCGGCGCCGGCAGCGGCGCGGTGGCGACCAGCGGCGGCGGCGGCGCGACGGCAACCACCGGGGGCGGGACCGGCTTGGGCCCGACGGGCGGCGGCGCCACCGCCGGCACGGCGCGCTCGCGCGCCGGGCGCATCGGCTCGACGGCGGCCGGCGCGCTCGGCGGCGCCGCGCCGTCGGGCTCGAGATCGATCACCAGACGATAGGGCGCGCCATCGCGCGGCTCGAGCAGTTCGGCGTTGCGCACTTTGAGGGGCGCGGTGGTATCGACCACGATGCGGCTGGTGCCCGGCTTGAGCACGCCCAAGCGCACGCGCGACACCGCGCCGCCCTGCAGGGGCCGCTCATGCTCGAGGCGGCGCCAATCGATCTCCGGCATGTCGATGACGACCCGGTCCGGCTCGGACAGGCGGAAGATCTTGAACGCGACCGGCTTGGACAGGTCGATGACCAGGCGTTGCGCGGCGTCGTGCTCGCCGAGCCGCCAGCCGGTCGCCTCGGCGACGGCGACCTGGCCCGGTCGCGCCGCGTCAGTCGTCGCGGGCGTCGTCAGGGCGGCGACCGCAGCGAGGAGCGTCGCGATCAGGGCGCCGGCCCCTTGCCCGGCCACCCGTCCGCCACACCGGTCCTGTTTCGGCGCCATCACGCGCGCCATCGCCCCCATGGCAATCGATCCGACCCGGAGCTCAGAGCAAGCAATGAAGTTACCGCAGTCGTTGAGTTTTTTCAACTAGATTGCAAAGATATACCGTTATCGATTTGATTTAAATGGATTTTTGATAAATCCAGGCACTTTAAGGCCAACCCGGGACAGCGCCGCGGCGCCGGCAGGCCGCAGCATGAAACCGTTGTCGACGGGGCGAGCGCTGTCTATGGTGTGGGGTGAATACACGGCGCCGGCTGGCTCCCGCATTGCATGGAGCGGCCGGGCCGCGAGCGGCCATCGCGACAGGATCCCGACGCCCGGCTTGGTGCCGCAGCGTCAGGGCGGTTGCGTTCAAACCGCTAGTTGGGGCGCCGGCAACGGCGCCAGCGCGGTCTTAAACCAGGAGCCGACACACCCGCGTGTCACAAGTCAACCGCATCGCTCGACATGGGCATCGTCGCGGCGCACCCCCCGGGGCACGCCGCCAGAGCCGGGGCGCGTCAAGCGCGCCTGGGCGGCCGGTTCGCTTGAGCGCTCCATTCAGCCATCCGGGTTGCGCCGCACCGCGCGCGCACCCGTCGGAGACAAGCTTAAATGGTCAAACGTATGTTGATCGACGCGACCCATCCGGAGGAGACCCGGGTGGTCGTGCTCAACGGCAATCGCCTCGAAGAATTCGACTTCGAGAGCGCCAGCAAGAAGCAGCTTAAGGGCAACATCTATCTCGCCAAGGTGACGCGGGTCGAGCCGTCGCTGCAGGCGGCGTTCGTCGAGTACGGCGGCAATCGGCACGGCTTCCTCGCCTTCAACGAGATCCATCCCGACTACTACCGCATCCCGATCGCCGACCGCGAAGCGCTGCTCGCCGAGGCGCGCGCCGCCGAGCGCGAGCGCGAGGCCGCCCAGGACGCCGAGGACGCGGCGCACGATGCCAACGGCAGCGAACCCCGCGACCTCGATGCGGCGGTGCCCGAGGAGCCCGAGCTCGACCAGCCCGACGAGCCCACGGGCGACGCCGCTCACGAGGCGGCGCCCGACGCGGCGCGCGTCGAAGACCCGCGAGACGACACCCATCATCACCGCGCGGATGAGCCGCCGCCGGCGTGGGCCGCGCCGCCGGTCGATCCGGCCGAAGCGTCGCCGCACGCCGAGGCCGCGACCGCAGACGGCGGCGCGCCGGCGCACGCCGAGGACGGCGCGCCGGCCGACGACGGCGACGCGCCGGCGCGGCCGGCCGACAGCGGCACCGTGAGCGTGCTGTTCGACACCAGCAACGGCAGCGACAGCGAGCCGGTCGAGGTGCTCGGCGGCGACGCGCTCGAGGAGGTCGCCCCGCGGCGCCACCGCAACTTCCGCAACTACAAGATCCAGGAGGTGATCGCGCGCCGGCAGATCATGCTGGTGCAGGTCGTCAAGGAGGAGCGCGGCACCAAGGGCGCAGCGCTGACCACGTATCTGTCGCTCGCCGGTCGCTATTGCGTGCTGATGCCCAACACGCCGCGCGGCGGCGGCGTCAGCCGCAAGATCACCAGCACCGGCGACCGCAAGCGCCTCAAGGGCATGCTCGACGAGCTCGAGATCCCCGAGGGCATGGCGGTGATCGTGCGCACCGCGGGCATGGAGCGCAGCAAGGCCGAGATCAAGCGCGACTACGAGTATCTGCTGCGCTTGTGGGACGAGATCCGCGCGATGACCTTGGAGTCGACCGCGCCGGCCTTGATCCACGAGGAAGGCAATCTGATCAAGCGCTCGATCCGCGATCTCTACACGCGCGACATCGACGAGGTCCTGGTCGACGGCGAAGAGGGTTACAAGAACGCCAAGACGTTCATGAAGATGATCGTGCCGAGCCACGCCAAGCGCGTGCAGCCCTATCGCGATCCGCAGGTGCCGCTGCTCCACCGCTACCAGATCGAGACCCAGCTCGACGCGATCCACAATCCGACCGTCCAGCTCAAGTCGGGCGGCTACATCGTGATCAACCAGACCGAGGCGCTGGTCGCGATCGACGTCAACTCCGGGCGCGCGACGCGCGAGCGCCACATCGAGGAGACCGCGCTCAAGACCAATCTCGAGGCGGCCGACGAGATCGCCCGCCAGGTCCGGCTGCGCGACCTTGCGGGCCTGATCGTCATCGACTTCATCGACATGGAGGAGAACCGCAACAACCATGCGGTCGAGCGGCGCGTCAAGGAGGCGATGAAGAACGATCGCGCGCGCATTCAGATCGGCCGCATCTCGGCGTTTGGGCTGCTCGAGCTATCGCGCCAGCGGCTGCGACCCAGCCTCGCGGAGACCTCGACCGAGCGCTGCCCGCACTGCAACGGCCTCGGCCTCGTCCGGTCGACCGAGTCGACCGCGCTCCACGTGCTGCGCGCGATCGAGGAGGAGGGCATCCGGCTGCGCTCGGCCGAGATCATGGTCCACGTGCCGGCGGCGATCGCGCTCTACATCCTCAACCAGAAGCGCGCCAAGCTCGCCGAGACCGAAGCGCGCTACGGCTTCCACGTCCTGATCGGCCGCGACGACACGCTGGTGCCGCCGAACTATCGGCTCGAGCGGCTGCGTCAACGCGGGCCGGACGATCCCCTGCCGACCCCGGTGCTGCGGCCGCCGATCGAGGACATCGACGACGACGACGACGTCGAGGATATCGAGGAGGACGCGGAGCGCATGCCCGAGGAGGGCGAGCCGGCCGCCGCCGCCGAGCACGGCCGTCATCGCGACCACCACGAGCCGCGCGCCGAGCGCCCGGTCGAGCTCGACGGCGATGGCGCCCGGCGCAAGCGGCGCCGCGGCCGGCGCCGGCGCCATCACGGCGAGGAGGGTCTGCGCCCCGAGAAGGCTGTCGGGCACCGCGACGACGACCGCTTGGTCCATGCCGACGGCGACGCCTCGACCGACGACGCCCCGCCGCGCGCCGCCGAGACCGAGCCTGGCGGCGACCACGACGGCGAGCCCGGAACGCCTCCCGCGCGTGACGAGGATCGCGCCGCCGCAGGCGCCGACGGCGACGGACACAAGCGCCGCCGCCGCGGCAAGCGCGGCGGCCGACGCCGCAATCGCGCCGAGGGCGGCGGCCGCGACGACGCCAACGGCCAGCGCCCGCCGCGCGAGCCGGCCGACGCGAGCTACGGCGCGTCCGACCGCGGCCCCGCGCCGCGCGAGCCGGAGCCGATGGTCTATCGGGCCACGGCCGAGGAACCCGACACCTACCGACCCGTGTACGAGCGCGCGCCCGAGCCGATGCCCGAGCGCGTGCCTGAACCGGTCGAGCCGCCGCGCTACGCCGCCGCGCCGAGCGAACCGGCGCCCGCGCCGGTCGAACCGCCGCCCGCGCCGATCGTGCGCTACGCCGAGCCCGCGGCGCCGAGCGAACCGCGCCATATGCCGGCCAAACTGCCCGAAGGGGTCGACGTCGTCGTGGTCGAGCAACCACCCGAGAACCCGCGCAAAGGCTGGTGGCGACGCCTGAGCAAGTGAGGCGGCGATGTTTGCGGTGATCTTCGAGGTCCAGCCGAAGTCGGGACGCGTCCAGGACTATCTCGACGTGGCGGCGCGCCTGCGCCCCGAGCTCGAGAAGGTCGACGGCTTCATCTCGATCGAGCGCTTTCAGAGCCTGACCATCGAGGGCAAGTATCTGTCGCTGTCGTTCTGGCGCGACGCGGATGCGGTCAAGCGCTGGCGCAGCCACGTCCAGCATCACGAGGCCCAGGCGGCCGGGCGCAACGACATCTTCGCCGACTACCGCATCCGGGTCGCCGAGGTCGCGCGCGACTACGGCATGTTCGAGCGCCGCGAAGCGCCGCAGCATTTTCCGGAGATCAAACGCGCCGGCTGACGGGCGCCGTCACCGAAGCCGATGGCGTTCGAGTCGGCACGCGAAGGCCAGCCTCAGCCGCGCCACGCGGTCAACCGGCGCACGGCCTCGGCCATTTCGGCGGTGGCGCCGGCAAACGAGAACCGAACGTAGCGGTTGCCGCGCTCGGGGTCGAAGTCGATCCCCGGCGTGATCGCGACGCCGGTCTCCGCGAGCAGGCGGCGGCAGAACGCCTCGCTGTCGTTGGTCCGATGCGCGACGTCGGCATAGAGGTAGAACGCGCCGTCGGCCGGCGCGAAATCGCGGAAGCCGGCACCCGGCAGCGCATCGAGCAGCAAGGCGCGGTTGGCGGCGTAGCGGCGCACGTTGTCGTCGAGCTCGGCGGCGCCGTCGAACGCCGCGATCGCG
>JACQAI010000007.1 GCA_016195115.1 Pseudomonadota bacterium | reverse complement strand
TCATGTAGCTGAGCGCGCGCACGAACATGCCCATCTGGCCGTGGAACGCCTTCAATCGCCCGAACGCCTGGGCGGCCTCGCCCTCGCGCCGTTCGATCAGGCGGAAGGCGTTGCCTTCCGCGACGATCAAGGGCAACGGCGCATAGGGCGCCAGCGCCGCCGCCAGCACGATCGGCCCGGAGCCCGGGCCGCCGCCGCCGTGCGGCGTCGAGAAGGTCTTGTGCAGGTTGATGTGCATGACGTCGATGCCAAGGTCGGCCGGGCGCACGCGCCCGACGATGGCGTTGAAGTTGGCGCCGTCGCAGTAGAGGAAGGCGCCGGCGTCGTGGATCGCCTGGGCGATCTCGATCATCTCGGTCTCGAACAGACCGCAGGTGTTCGGGTTGGTGATCATGATCGCGGCGACGTCGCCGTCGAGCTTGGCCTTGAGCGCGGCCAGGTCGACGCGGCCCCGCGCGGTCGCCGGGATCGACTCGACCGCGTAGCCGCACGCCGCCGCGGTCGCCGGGTTGGTGCCGTGCGCCGATTCCGGGACCAGGACTTTCTTGCGCGCATCGCCCCGTGCGTGCAGCGCGGCCCGAATCGTCATGATGCCGGCGAGCTCGCCGTGCGCGCCCGCGGCCGGCGCCAGCGCCACCGCCGGCATGCCAGTCAAGGTCTTGAGCCAGTGCGCCAGGGTGTGGATCAGCTCGAGCGCGCCCTGCACGGTCGACGGCGGCTGCAAGGGGTGGATGTCGCCGAAGCCGGGCAGCCGCGCCATGCGCTCGTTGAGCCGCGGATTGTGTTTCATCGTGCACGAACCCAGTGGGAACAGCCCGGAGTCGATGCCGTAATTGCGCTGGCTGAGCCGCGTGTAGTGGCGCACCACCTGCGGCTCCGATAGCCCCGGCAGGCCGATCGGCGCCTTGCGCTCGAGCCCGCCGAGCTTGTTGGCGATCGCCGGCGGCGCCGGCAGGTCGACGCCGCAACGGCCGGTTTCGTCCTGCTCGAAGATCAACGGCTCCTCGATCTGCAGGCCGCGATTGCCCGACACAGTCTCGACGGCGCTCGCGCCGTCGGGCGCCAGCTTGGTCACGCGTCCCTGGGAGCGATCCATCACAGCACCTCCCCGAGGGCGCGCGCGAGCGCGTCCATGTCCGATGTCGTGGTCGCCTCGGTCGCCGCGACCAGCAGCAGGTTCGCGAGGTCGGGCGCGTCGGGATAGAGCCGGCTGACCGGCACGCCGCCCAGGATGCGGCGCGCCGCGAGCTGGTCGACGACCGGCGCGGCGGCGCGCGACAGCCGCACGGTGAACTCGTTGAAGAAGGTGCGGTTGACGACCTCGACGCCGCGCACCGCGCCGAGCTTTTGCGCGAGCTGGACGGCGTACGCATGGTTCAGCTGCGCCAGCCCGCGGAAGCCGGCCTCGCCGAGCAGCGACAGGTGCACCGTGAAGGCGAGCGCGCACAGGCCCGAGTTGGTGCAGATGTTCGAGGTCGCCTTCTCGCGCCGGATGTGCTGCTCGCGGGTCGACAGGGTCAGGACCCAGCCGCGCTTGCCGTCGACGTCGGTGGTCTCGCCGACCAGCCGGCCCGGCATCTGGCGCACGTATTGGTCTCGAGTCGCAAAGAGCCCGACATAGGGGCCGCCGAACATCAAGCCGTTGCCGATCGACTGGCCCTCGGCGACCACGATGTCGGCACCCATCGCGCCGGGCGGCGTCAGCGCGCCGAGCGACACGACCTCGGTGACCACCACGACCAGCAGCGCACCCTTGGCGCGCGCCGCCGCGCCGAGCGCGCCGAGGTCGCGGACGTGGCCGAAGAAGCCGGGGTTCTGCACCACGACGCACGACGTCTGGTCGTCGATCGCGGCCGCGAGGTCCTCGGCGCCGGCGACGTCGGGCGCAGCCGCCTCGACCGTGAAGCCGACGAACTTGGCGTGGGTCGCGACGACCTCGCGGTAGTGCGGATGCAGCGAGCCCGAGAGCAGCGCCTTGGAGCGTTTGGTCACCCGGTTGGCCATCGCGACCGCCTCGGCGCACGCGGTCGAGCCGTCGTACATCGAGGCGTTGGCGACATCCATGCCGGTGATCAGCGCAACCTGGGTCTGGAACTCGAAGAGATATTGCAGGGTGCCCTGGGCGATCTCGGGCTGATAGGGCGTGTAGGAGGTCAGGAACTCGCCGCGCTGGATGATGTGGTCGACCGCGGCCGGGCCGTGATGGCGATAGGCGCCGGCGCCGATGAAGAACGGCACCGCGCCGGCGGCGATGTTCTTGGCCGCCATGGCGCCGAGCGCGCGCTCGACCTCGAGCTCGCCCTGGTGCGGCGGCAGGTCGACCGGCTTGTCGAGCCATGCCAACTGGGGCACGTCGCGGAACAGATCATCGATGGACGCGGCCCCGATCGTCGCCAGCATGGCGCGCCGGTCGGTGTCGGTGAGCGGCAAATAGCGCATCAGGCCAATCCCTCGACGTATGTCTTGTAGGCCGCCTCGTCCATCAGGCCATCGAGTTCCTTGGGGTTCTTGATCTTCAACTTGAAGAACCAGCCGTCGCCGGTCGGCGCCTCGTTGACCGTGGCGGGGGCGTCGGCGAGCTTGTCGTTGACCGCGACGACCTCGCCGGAGATCGGCGCGTAGACCTCGGACGCCGCCTTGACGGACTCGACGACCGCGGCCTCCTTGTCCTGCTCGACTTGGCGGCCGAGCGCCGGCAGCTCGACATAGACGACGTCGCCGAGCTGGCCCTGGGCGTAGTCCGTGATGCCGACGGTCGCGACGTCGCCCTCGACGCGCACCCACTCGTGCTCCTTGCTGAACTTCAGTTGGCTCACTGTTTCCTCCGGCGTTTCTAACTGCGGTGATAGCGGTGTGGCGTGAACGGCAGCGGCGCGACCACGGCGGGCCGCGGCTGGTCGCGCACGATCAGGTTGACGGCGCTGCCCGGCGCCGCGTGGCGCGCGCCGACGTAACCCATGGCGACCGGGCCGCCGACGGTCGGGCCGAAGCCGCCGCTGGTGACCTCGCCGATCGCCGCACCGTCCGGCGCGGTGACGGCGGTGTGCTCGCGCGCCGGCGCCTTGCCGTCGGGCTTGAGACCCACACGTTTTCTGGGCGCGCCAGCGGCGAGCTGCTTGAGGATGACGGCGGCGCCCGGGAAGCCGCCGGCCTCGCGCCGGCGCTTCTGGATCGTCCAGGCGAGATCGGCCTCGATCGGCGTCGTCGTGGTGTCGATGTCGTGACCGTACAGGCAGAGGCCGGCCTCGAGGCGCAGCGAATCGCGCGCGCCGAGCCCGATCGGCTTGACCCGCGGGTCGGCGAGCAGGAGCCGTGCGAGCCGCTCAGCGGCGTCGTTGGGCACCGAGATCTCGAAGCCGTCCTCGCCCGTGTAGCCCGAGCGCGTGACGAAGCACGGCACGCCGGCGACGCTCACGGTCGCGAAGCTCATGAAGCCGAGCGTGGCAGTCTCCGGCGCGTGCTGCGCCAGCGCCGCGGCGGCCTCGGGGCCCTGCAGCGCCAGCAGCGCGCGGTCGGGCAGCGGCTCGACCGCGCAGTCGGCGCCGATCTTGGCCTGCAGGTGGGCGATATCGGCGACCTTGCAGGCGGCATTGACGACCAGGAACAGATGGTCGCCGGCGTTGGTCACCATCAGGTCGTCGAGGATGCCGCCCTGGTCGTTGGTGAACAGCGTGTAGCGCGTGCGCTGCGGCTTGAGGCCGACGATGTCGCTCGGCACCAGGCGCTCGAGCGCGGCCGCCGCGGTGGCACCGCGCAACCGGACCTGGCCCATGTGCGAGACGTCGAACAGCCCGGCGTGGCCGCGCGTCCAGCCGTGCTCGGCGAGGATGCCGGCGGGATACTGCACCGGCATGTCGTAGCCGGCGAACGGCACCATCTTGGCGCCGAGCCCGCGATGCAGGGCATCGAGCGGGGTGGTCTGGAGCGGGGCGTCTGCCGGCAAGCGGGCCTCCGAGAACACGCGCGACCGTCGCACGCTCGCCGGGCGCGCGTGCGCCCGGTTCGTGCGACGGCCCCCTCTGTCCTCGGCACCTGAAAGATTGCCGCACGACGCCGTCGTGCGCCTTACCTCTTCGGTGGGCCCGCGCGCCGTACACAAGCGCGGGCCGCTTTCCAGAGCGCCATCCCCCTGCGGTCCTTTTGCCTGAGAGTTTCCGGGGCCGGTTGCTCCTTCGGCGCCGGCGTGGCCTGGTTCGTCACGCCGGTCTCTCCCGCAGGGTTCGTCGGCGTGGAGCGACCGTATCAGGGGGATGGCGTCGGTTCAACGGCCCTTACGCCCGCTCGATGCGTGCCGCGTAACAGCCGGGCCCTGCGAAGTGCGCGTGCATGTAGGCCGCCCGCGAATCGGCGAACAGCCGATCGATCGCGCCTTCGATCTCGCGACCGTCGACGACCTCGTGGCCGACCATCATGTCCTGGGCATCCCAGGTGCGCAGCGCCAGCACGCGCCGGCGCAACTGCTCGGGCACCTGGTCGACCGCGTCGTAGGTCTGCTCGCCCGCGCGCACGAAAATCGCGTAGCGCGCGTAGTAGGGATTGTCGACCGGCAGATGCTCGAAGTTCACCAGGATGACCTCCTGGCCCGGCTCGGCATCGGTCAGGCTGACGCGGCACGGCGAATTGCGCTGCGTGATGCGCCGGAGCGCGCCGTGCCATTTCAAGTCATCATCCGACAACGCGAACAGTGGGCGAAATTTCTCGGCCGGCAGGCCTTGGATGCGGAAGCTCATGGCGATGCCCTCCATGTTGGATGCCCCCAACATGGCGAGCGCCGCCGTCGCAGACGACCCGCTTCTTGCGACGCTCCCGCCGCCAACAACAGACCGTCATCCCGGCGAAAGCCGGGATCCAGGAGCAAGTGACGAGTGTCGGATGCGCGACCCTGGATCCCGGCTTTCGCCGGGATGACGGTTGCGTAAGTTGTCGCGAGCTACGCCACTTGGGCGGCGGCGTGGACGCTGTTGATCAGGGTGGCGTTGCGCAGGAAGTCGCGCGCGAGCTTGGGCGTGTCGCCGATGCGCTTGAGCTCGTCGAGATGCTGGCGGCGGCGCGTGGGGTCGCGCTCCTCGAGCTGCTGCTTGTTCCGGATGGTCTGCTGCTGGACGAAGTCGAGCTGGGCCTTGCGGCGCTGCCGACTGTAGCGGTCGAGCTCGGCGTCGTCGGCCTCGCCGCGCCACACGCGGGCCAGGCGCTCGTAGAGGTTGGCGGCGTCGTGGATGCCGCCGTTCATGCCCATGCCGCCGATCGGATTGTTGACGTGGGCGGCGTCGCCGGCGAGCAGCACCCGGCCTTTTCTGAAGGTCTCGGCGACGCGCTGGTTGACGGCGTAGATCGCGCTGTAGGCGATCTCCCAGTCGGCGTTGCCGGGAAAGAATTTTGTGAGCCGCCGGCGCATGCCGGCTTCGCTCAACGCTTCCTCGTCGGTCTCGTCGACCCGGCTCGGGAAGATCGCGCGCCAGATGCCGGGCTCACCGTCGCCCTTGACCTTGAAGAGGTTGCACCACTCGTCGGGGTCGGAGAAATAATTCCGGAAGCAGTAGTCGCGGCCGATCGACAGGAAGTCGAAGGTCGTGCCGATCTTGATGAATTTTTCCGGATAGGTGAATCCCTCGAACGCGATGTCGGCCTGCTTGCGCACCGTGCTGCGACCGCCGTCGCAGCCGATCAGGTAGCTGCAGCGCACGGTCTCGGCGCCGCTCGGCCCGTCGAGCGCCACCGCAATGTCGTCGGCGCCCTGGACGAAGCCCGTCACCTTGCTGGAGAAGCGCACGGAAAAATCCGCCGCGTCGGCGACCTCCTTCAGGATGGTGTCGACCAGCTTGAACTGCTCATGCTGGAGGACGAACGGAAAAGGCGTGTCGTCCTTGAGCAGGCCGCAATCGAACTCGGCGACGCGCGCGCCGGTCAGGCGGTCGAAGAAGCGGAAGGTCGGCGACACCAGGCCGCGCGCCAGCGCCTTCTCGTAGAGCCCGAGCTCGGCGAGGATCTCGAGGGTCGGCGGCTGGGTCGAGGCGGCGCGCTGGTCGATCACCGGCGCCGGCTCGGCCTCGACGATGACGACCGGCACGCCGCGCCGCCACAGCCCGAAGGCGCAGGTCGCACCGACCGGCCCGGCGCCGCCGACGACGACCGGCAGGTGTTCCGCCCTGCGCACGGGGAACCTCTCTTGGGCGCTCGCGGGGCTCTCGCCCCTGCCGCGCGGCGGGTTTAGTCGCCCGCGGGCTCGAGCTGCTTGGATTTGCGCGCCGCGCGCCGCGCCCGCATGGTCTCGACGGTGGGCCCGGCCTCGTTCGACTCGCCCGGATCCTTCACGGCGCCGCCCCAGCCGTGGTGGCTCAAGTCGAAGACCACGCCGTTGGGATCGGTGTATTTGATCTCGTAGAAGCCGCCGCCCATGTTGGCGACCTCGCCCATCAGCCACTTGGCGCCGGCCTTCTCGACGTCGGCGCAGGCCTCTTTCGGATCATCGATCCAGAAGCCGATGTGGTGCAGGCCGACATAGTCCTTCTTGAAGCCCTGAGCCATCTCGTCGGACTTGAAGGCGAGCAGCGCCAGATTGATCACGCCGTCGGTCAGGAACACGGCCTTGGCGATGTCGCTGTCGGACTTGCCGACATACTCCATGCCGAACGCTTCCTGATAGAACTTCGCGGTCTCTTGCGGGTCCTTCACCGACATCGCGATGTGGCGCAGTCTTGCTTTGGGCATCTCGGGTGCTCCTCGAAGTCTGACGGCGGGTGATGGCCTAGTATGCCAGTCCCCGGCCGGCTCGGCTACTGTCCCCTAAGTCCTTGTCAGACCGCAACCTTTGCGGACACGATGGGCGCCATGGCGAGCCCCCAAACCGCGCCGCCGGCTTTCGGCATCGGCGCCCGGCTGCTGCGCAAGGAGGACGCGCGCCACCTCGCCGGCCGCGCCTGCTTCGTCGCCGACGTGGCGCTGCCCAACATCCTCGAGGTCGCGTTCGTGCGCAGCGCGCATGCGCACGGCCGCTTGCTCGGGATCATCGCGCCGGGCGACCGGCAAGGCCGCGTCTTCACCGCGCGCGACCTGCCGCGCCTCAAGCCGGTACGCTCGGTGCCCAGCATTCCCGGCTTCAAGGCCTCGGGCTATCCGCCGCTGGCGACCGACAAGGTGCGCTTTGCCGGCGAGATTTTGGCCGCCTGCGTCGCGCCGAGCCGCGCCGCCGCCGAAGACCTCGCCCAGGGGGTCGAGGTGCGGATCGAGGAACTGCCCGCGGTGGTCGACGCGGTCGCGGCGATCCGCGCCGGCGCGCCGCGCGTCCACGAGCCGTGGGCCGACAACCTCTATCTCGAGAGCCGCTTCGAGGCCGGCGACATCGCAGCGGCGGAGAATGCCGCCGCGATCGTGGTCAAGCGCGAGTACCGCCTGAACCGCCAGGTCGGCGTGCCGATGGAGACGCGCGGCGTGCTCGCCTATCTCGATCACCGCACCGATGAGCTGGTGGTCTACGACTCGACCCAGGGCCCGCACGTCATGCGTGTCGGCTTGGCCGAGGCGCTCGAGCGCGACGAGCAGCGCATCCGCGTCATCGCGCCCGACGTCGGCGGCGGCTTCGGGGTCAAGAACCGGCTCTATCCCGAGGAGATCGTGATCGCCGCATTGGCGCTCGAGCTCGGCCAGCCGGTGCGCTGGATCGAGGACCGCCGCGAGCACCTGTTGGCGTCGGCGCATGCGCGCGATCATTTCTATCGCGTCACCGCCTACGCCGATCAGGCCGGCAAGGTGCTCGGCCTCGACGCCGAGATCTTCGTCGACGGCGGCGCCTACGCGCTGTGGCCGAACAGCGCCCTGATGGAAACCGGCATGGCGCTGCGCAACCTGCCCGGCCTCTATTGCATCCAGCACTATCGCGCGCGCGGCTACACGGTGGCGACCAACAAGGCGCCGCTCGGGCCCTATCGCGGCGTCGCGCGGCCGGGCGCCTGCTTCGCGATCGAGCGCACGATCGACGAGGTCGCACGCGCAATCGGCCGCGACCCGATGCAGGTGCGCCTGGACAACATGGTGCCGCCCACGGCGATGCCCTATCGCACCATCGCGGACATGACCTTGGACGGCGGCGACTATCCCGAAAGCGTGCGGCAAGCCGCCGGCCTGGTCGACGTCGCCGCGGTGCGGCGGCGCCAGAGCGCCGGCGAGCCCGACGGCCGGCTGATCGGCGTCGGCTTCGCGTGCTACGCCGAGCAGACCGCGCACGGCTGCAGCGAGTGGGTCTCCCGCGGCACGCCCATCGTCCCCGGATATGAGTCGGCGACCGCGCGGCTGATGACCGACGGCTCGCTGGTGCTGCTGGTCGGCATTCAGTCGCACGGTCAAGGCTTGGAGACCACCTTGGCGCAGGTCGCGCACCACGAGCTCGGCATCTCGCCGGCGCGCATCGCGGTGCGTCACGGCGACAGCGCGCTGTGCCCGTTCGGCATGGGGACGTTCGCCTCGCGCAGCATGGTGATGGCGGGCGGCGCGGTGGCGCGCGCCAGCCGCACCCTCGGCGACAAGGTCAAACGCATCGGCGCGCACCTGCTGCAGTGCCCGCCCGACCAGGTGCGGCTGGCCGACGACCAGGTGATCGGACCGGCCGGCTCGGTCAGCCTGGCCGAGATCGCGCGCACCGCGCATTTGCGCATGGAGCGCCTGCCGCCGCAGACCGATCCCATCCTCGAAGCGACCGAGACCTATCAGCCGGCATCCGACAGCGGCGTGTTCTCCTATGCGACCACCGTCGCGGTGGTCGCGGTCGACCCGGCGACCGGCCGCGTCGATCTGCTCGACTTCGGCGTCTGCGAGGATTGCGGCACCATCG